>CAVHKR010000088.1:0-6472 GCA_963636615.1 Acutalibacteraceae bacterium
CATTTACGTAAGTAAACTCCGGTTTGTTCAGCTTCGCAAGCCTTGAAATTCCACTGTTTATACAACTTCCTAAAATAGCGAGGATGACTTTTTTTAGTCATCCTCGTCTTTTTTATTCATCGTCTTCATCTGTGTCATCTATAAATTCCGGTACTTTTCCCTCTATAGATCTCTCTTTCTCCTTTATCTTTACCAACTGTAGTTTAAGTACATCTACACAGTCTACAATTGCATCTTCAAAAGTAGAGGCATCCCGTTCAATACGCAACTCTCCGTTAGAAGTTCTGATTACAATTTTAGCGGCTTTTTTATCGGGAAACAAAGTCATGACAACATCTGTTTCCAAGATTCCGTCATAGAATTTGCCTAACTTACCTACTTTCTTGTCTACAAACTCCAGTAGCTTTGGCCTGGCGTTGAACTTAACAGATTGAACTCTGATATTCATACTAACCTCCTTTTTTTGCTCGTGGATGAGCGGTTATATAAATTTTTCTCAGCTTTTCAAATGAGTTATGTGTATAGACCTGTGTAGCTGCCAATGAAGCGTGTCCCAATACCTCTTTAATACTGTTTATATCTGCACCATCGTTAAGCAGTGCAGTGGCTATGGTATGCCTCAAAACATGCGGTGTCTTTACGCCATGTAACTCATCAAAGCTTTTTAATTCATCTCTTACTACCTTGTTAACAAACTGCAAATAAAGTGGTTGACCTTTGTTGGTTAGAAAAAAAGCATTGCTGTTTATGTCTGGCCAACGTTTCTCTCTCGTCTGTAAATATACTAAAATTTTGTCATATAGATACTGAACAACCGGAATTTCTCTCATCTTGTTCCCTTTTCCTACTATTCTAAGCACCTGCCTACCACTGTCAAAGTTATCTGTTTTGAGAGATGCTAATTCTGCGCGTCTCAATCCTGTAGCATACAGCATAATCACAATAAGGGCATCTCTCTCTCTTTTGTACTCATTATCTATAGTCTGTGCTGCGTTATCATCTATATTGTCTGCCTCGGATGTAAGAAAATCGGCCGACAGCTGATCTGATACCCTGTTTATCTCCTCTTCAACAAAGAAGTGTGGAAGCCTCCGCTTTACTTTTGGGCGTCTAACGGTTGCAACAGGATTTTCAGACAGATTATGGGTGTTAACTAAATATTTGCAAAAGCTGCTGAGTGCACTGATATGAAGGTTTATACTCCTTGCCCCTACCCCATCTTGAGATAATGAAACAATATGATTTCTTATATTGTTCCTTGTAAAGAGCTCTTTAATTCCGGCAACAGTGTTATCGTCTGCCGTAGAGTGATAAAATCTGGTAATGGCATCTCTGTATAGCTCTACAGTCCGCACAGAATAACGCTTTTCAACCCTTATATAGTTTAAAAAGCTCGCCATAGCACTATTCAGAATCTCATTATACATACCGCTAATGTAGCAAAATTTACTTTACAAGCAAAGGCTGCTGTTAAAAAGCATTGGTTCCTAATACTCTAATCCATACATATATAGAAAATGGCGGCCTTCTAAGCCGCCATTTATCTTAATCTAATTTCTTTCTATCAAAGATGAAATAATGAAGTGCCAATTATTCCTCCTTTAACTGAAGAGCTTTAACATAGATAGCCTTGTTGATCTCCTCACGTCTTTTCACAGATTTCTTAACGAAAGTCTTTCTGCTTCTTAGCTCGCGAACAGTACCTGTCTTCTCAAATTTGCGTTTGAATTTCTTTAGGGCTCTCTCAATGTTCTCACCCTCTTTAATTGGAACTATAATCATTATTTTACCACCTCCTTTTTATTTCGGACTGCAAAGGTATTATTTTTTAACAATATAGCAAATATTCTTCCCGACAATTTGTCGGGAAATAATTGTTAATTCATTAAAGTCCAGCCTTTAGTCCAGTCATTTCCCTCCTTTACAGCTCCGGAATAGCTCACGTTGGTAAAGAAGCTGTCTGACGAAAGGTCCATTGCTTCATTGTATGCCCCAATATAGTCTGAGGTAAGAACCAAATTATCAACTAAAGAATTGTGATTATCCGCAGCCATGAAGAGTTCAGAAGAATAGATACCCTCCTTGCATGAGATTCCTGTACTGAAGAAGAGATATTTAAGAGATGAGCTGCCGTTCACCAAAGAGTTCTCTGTCTCTGCTGTCTCTGTTGTAACACAGTTGGCCTTGCCTGTAAGTATAGAGTTGTATATTCTTGCAAATGTACCGGCCCTTAATCTTATCCCTCTTTTGTTAACATCTGAATTATTGCCGTTTAAGGTTAAGTTAGAGAGAATCGGATTTGCTATTGGCGCCGCTGCAAAATCCTTGCTGTTGTTATCGCACTCCAACAGGCAGTCACATTCCGCAGATTTCTGAACACCAATCCAGAACTGTCCTTTGCCGGACCAACCCTCTGTCCAGTCGAACAGGTCATCTGTATTGTCGTACGATACAAGATATTTACAGTTCAGCGTACCGCCAAACCACTCAAATCCATCATCCGAACCTTTATAAGCCTCAAGATACTCAGCTACTGTTCCGTTTCCAACACCATAAAATGTAAACCCGTTAGCCTCCTTCTCTTCGCTGAATGAATAGCCTGCATACTCCAATCTTATATATCTCAACACTCCCGAATTATCATTGGCATTGTCACCGCCATAAGGAGCATCGCCAATCTCGGATTTTGACACTGTACCTTTTACATTGATAGGTGCATATCCGCAGATGTGCACACCGCCCCATGCTCCATGCTCCTTCTTTTCTGATGTTAGCACTATAGGCTCATTTGCAGTACCCTGCGCATCTATCTTTGCCCCCTGCTCAATAAGTATGTAATCTACTATGTTATCATCCTTTGCTACAACAGTAACACCGGGCTCTATGTAGAGCGTTGCACCTGCCTTTACATGGTATCCGCCACTTAGATAGTAGGTTTGTCCACGTTGCAATGTTCTGTTTTCTGTAAGTTCACCGGAGAGAAGATTGTCATCCTCCTTGTTAGGGTCGTTAGAGCTTTTTTCACAAGAGGTAGCCAATGCCAGCATCCCGCAAAGCACCATGGCTATTTTTAATTCATAATTAAATTTCATTTTTATCTGTTTTTAAAACAATTACCTATTTTATCTTAAAATTCATTCCTATCTCAAAACCTACTCCCTGCTTAAACTGCTCTGTAACAACCTTTTTACCACTCTCTTTTATCTTTTGGGTAAACTTTATATTGCTGTTTAACAGGTTAGTTCCTTTAGCTGTTACGGTGAATCCTTTACCAAGTTCTATTGAACCTGTAAAGTTTACGGTATTCAAAGGCTGTTGAATCACATTGCTCATTCCGTATATTCCAACACTCTGTATTCTTGGCCCTTGCAGATTATAAACAATTGAGAGGTTAATTTTATGTTCTCCCACCTTTGGAGAGTAAACCATATCTGCATTCACAAGGTATGGAGATGCCCCCTGAAGAGCTCTTTGTGCATCTGTATAGACACCACCCCCATTTAACAGGTTTACGTTAGTATAGATGAACGAGCCGTTTGCACTTACATTAAGATTTGGCAGAACAGACCTCTTTATCTCAACCTCAGTACCTAATGCCATCCCTTTCTCTGCATTTCTAAAAGAGTGTACAACAGATCCCCCACTTGACTCCTGTATCATCTCTATTGGGGAGTCCAAGAATTTGTAATACGCAGTCACAGAGAACAAAGTACCATTATTGGCAATATACTCGTATCTTAAATCTACATTGTAGTTATAGCCGTTCTCCAGATTTTCATTACCCCTCATCTCTGCACTACCGTAAGACTCTTTGTACAGGAATGGCGAATTCTCTATAAAAGATGGTCTTGTAACTGTTTTTGAAAGGGATAGCCTTATAGATTGTTCCTCCGTTGCCGAATATTTTATATTAATGGCCGGAAACAGATCCCAACTCTCCAATCTGCTGCGTTTTGCTATTGAGGCATCATTAAAGTAGTCTACATATTGGAGTACATTTTCTCCCCTTATTCCAATATTAAACAGCCACTTCTCTCCGCAGTACAAATCTGTCTCAGCAAATGCGGCTACTGTTCTGTTGTAGGCATCGTATCCGTATTTAGGTTGGTTATCCTTTATTATTGAAATAGCTCCACTCTCAATGTTTTTATCATTAAGATAGTCGTCTGTGTTATAAATATCCGAAATCACGGGATTTATATTTGTAAGATTGTAGTAATACCTTACGGAGTTATAATCGCGGGTCTTGTATTTTCCGTTAAATCCACCTCTGAGATTGTTTTTATCTCCATACTTATATACCAGGCTCAGATTGCCCGAATACTCCTTCTCGTTCAATGTTCCAAAATAACGCATTGTCTCCTGTCTGTTCAGCTTGAACAGGCTCAGTTTGCCGTTCTCATTTCTGAACATCACCTGCCGTCTGTCTGGCTCATTGCTATTGGTTGTTCCGTATGAAACAGCCCACTCCAGATCTAATCTTTTTGATATTCTGTTGTTCCCAAACAACTGGTTGTTAAAAAGAGAATATGCATGAAAAACAGTGTTGCTTCCAATGAGGTTGTTGCCCTCACTGTCAAAGCCTTCTCTCCTTTTATAGTCATCTACGGCGTTTCTTGAATAGAACGCTGTATAGTTAACTCTGTCTCCACCGGCAAACTCATAACCTAATGAGAGTAGTCCGCAGAGCTTTAGAGTTGTTGCATAACTGTCATAATAGAACTCGTTAAGTTTTGTACCCTGAACATTAAGGTTAGCTATATAGGCATCTTGCATTGAGCTCCTCTCCAAACTGCCGCCACCACTCAAAAACCAGTCTAACTTACCGCCGCCCACCTTGTGTACACGGCCTATTGCCGCATTGAGCGACATATTTGGGAGCGCTCTGTTTTTGTCTATGGAGAAACCGTTTTCAAACGGATAGTCTTTTATTTTGCCGCCCCGTAGCATTCCCCCTTTGCTTTGACTGTGGTAGAACTCCTTAAAGATAGTATTTCCGTTACCTCCGAACCCTACTCCCATAGAGAAACTGTTCTTCTCACCGCTCTCTTTTGTTGATATATCTATATGTGCCCCAGAATAATCGGCTGCTGTGCCGGCATCAAACACCTTGCTTACAGTTATGTTCCTAATTGATGATGCCGGAAAAATATCCAGCGGTATCAGTTTGTTGTCGGGATTAGGAGAGGCTATAGGGAGTCCGTTCAATGTAGTTATACTGTATCTGTCTCCAAGCCCTCTCACAAACAGTTTGTTTCCGTCAAATGATATTCCCGATAATTTTTTTACACCTTCGGCTGCATTTGAGATCCCCTTTACATTCATCTCTCCCGCACCTATCGTCTCAATTGCAGCCGTTGCATGTTTACGCTCCGTTAAAAGCAGTTTTTCGTTCTCCATATTTTTCCTTCCACTTATCACAACCTCGTTTAGCAGCAGGTCATCCGGTTCCATTACTATATCTATTGTTAACTTCTCCCCTTTGTCAATCTGTATCTCCTTCTCTACGGTCTTGAACGAGAGGTAATGTGCCTGTAGTTTTAATCTACCGTGAGGAGCTTTTTTTATTACATATCTGCCGTCTGCCTCTGTTGTTGTTCCTAACGTTGTTCCGGCAATGATTATCTGTACTCCGGGAAGCGGTTCATTTGTTCCTTTCTCTGTAACAATCCCCTCTACAGTCTGTGCATTAACGTTATAAGCAAACAGCACACTAATCATTGCAATTAAGATTCTTCTTATCATAAATATTACAATTGTTATTTTCAGCGGCAAAGAAACAGATGTAATATTACAGAGCTGTTGCAGTAAGGTGATATTTATGTAACCTTAGCACAATTACCTGATTCTTTAAATATTATCATTGCAAATTCTGTATTATTACAGATATATTACATTTAGTTTAAGAAATTAATACAAACGCATTTCGTTTATATAAAATCATAACTTTGCATCCGATTCATAAGTTGTATAAAAAACAGGTGATGGAGAAACCTAAAATTCTTGTCGTAGACGATGAGGAGTGTATCAGAGAGATCCTTCAATTTAATTTGGAGATTGAAGGTTATGATGTAGACACTGCCTCTACCCCATCTGAAGCATTGTCTCTGATTCTAAAGTCTTATAGTCCGAAAGGCCGGTGTTATAACCTTATTATTTTAGATGTAATGATGGATGAGATGAGCGGTTTTAAATTTGCTCACAAGCTTAAAAAGAATGAGGAGACAGCTAGCATACCAATAATTTTCTGTAGTGCAAAAGACTCTGAAGATGATAAAATTACAGGCCTCACCATTGGAGCAGACGACTATATTACAAAACCTTTCTCTGTTAGAGAGATAGTTGCAAGGGTAAAGAACATTATAAAACGCAATACACAAAGTAATACAGCACCATCTGTTACGGCAGTCCCCAACCAAAATATACAGCACAATCCAAAGCCATACAGCAGCCTCAATAATAAAGATTACGC
>CAVHKR010000089.1:0-1941 GCA_963636615.1 Acutalibacteraceae bacterium
CAGGACTCGAACCTGCATCTAAAGTTTAGGAAACTTCCATTCTATCCCTTGAACTATAGGGCCAAACCAACGCTCACAGCGTTATTGCACTGCAAATGTAGTCATTTTTTTAAAAACCCCAACGGTACAATACCGATCCCCAGGTAAATCCTGCGCCAAAAGCAGAAAAGATAAGGGTATCACCCTTCTTGAATTTCTCTTTAAAATCCCACAAAGCTAAAGGGATAGATGTCCCGGCCGTATTGCCAAACTTCTGTATGTTTATAAGCACCTTATCGCGAGAAAGGCCCATTCTCCTTGCGGTTGCATCAATAATCCTCAGATTAGCCTGATGAGGAATAAGATAGGCTATATCATCGGCAGTAAGATTATGCCTCTGCATCATCTCAGCAGAAACATCCGCCATACGCGAAACCGCATATTTGAATACCTGCTGCCCCTCCTGATGAATATAGTGCTGACGTTTGGTAACCGTTTCTATTGTTGGAGGATAAAGTGAGCCACCTGCTGTCTGGTACAGGTAATGTCTTCCTATGCCGTCTACATGAAGAATACTGTCTTGAAACCCCAATGCCTCATCCTCTGAAGGCTCAATAAGCATAGCAACGGCACCATCACCAAACAACGGGCATGTAGTTCTGTCTGTATAGTCTGTCATGCCACTCATCCGCTCACCGCATACCAGTATGACCTTCTTGTAAAGTCCGGTCTCAACAAACCTTCTTACAGTCTCAAAGCTGAACAAGAAACCGCTGCATCCGGCATTCATATCATATCCCCACGCATTAAGAATACCGCACTTGTCGCTAATGATATTGGCCGTTGCAGGAAATAACATATCGGGACTCACAGTAGCACAAATCAAAAGCTGAATCTCGTTTGGGTCAGTATCTGTTCTCCTCAGAAGCTTTTTAACAGCCTGTTCCCCCATAAAGGAGGTTCCCAGTCCGTTCTCCCTTAAGATCCTCCTCTCCTTAATACCAACACGGCTCATAATCCATTCGTCAGATGTATCAACCATTGTTGCAAGTTCCTCATTATCCAAAACATACGAAGGCAAGAATGCCTCAATACCGGTTATAACCGCTCTAAGTTTACTCATCTTTGAAACATTTTTTATTAATTGATGCGCTTAACTTCCTTATCAGGTTGTTCTTAACAGCCTTTTCGGCCTCCAATATCATATTCTTTATAGCCACAGGAGTAGAAGCGCCGTGCCCAATGACTATAGGTGAAACAACCCCAAGTACAGGCGTACCACCATAATTTTCATAATTGAATCTATGAAGAAAAGGATGATCCACTCCCAACTTGACCACAAGCTCATAAATCCCCTCTGCCTGTTTAAGACAGATATTGCCAACAAAGCCATCTGTAACAAGCACATCCGCTATTCCTCCTGTAAAGAGCTGATTAGCCTCCATATTCCCTACAAAATCGAAATCAGTAGAATCCTTCATCAGCTTGTAGGTCTCCCTTGAAACAAGATTCCCTTTCTCCTCCTCTGCTCCAATATTGAGAAGTGCCACCTTAGGAGACTTTATCCCCATCATAACCTGCGCATACATACTCCCCAAAATACCGAACTGGTACAATACATCCGCCTTGGAATCTGAATTAAATCCAACATCCAAAATCAGCATGTTCTTCCCGTTGGAAAGGGGTATCTGAGCAGATATACAGGGGCGAATGATTCCCGGCAGCAGCTCCAGATTGTTTACAGCTCCTGCCAACATTGCTCCGGTGTTTCCCGCACTGGCAAAAGCATCTATCTTCTCTTTTGACAAAAGGTCAAATCCTACATGAATACTGGAATCCGTTTTCTTCCTGTATGCCCTAACCGGATGCTCCCCCATCTCTATAACCTGGGTTGCATTATATAAAATGAAATTACCGGAGTCGAAACCATAATGGTTACAGACCTCGGTAATTATAGATTCA
>CAVHKR010000089.1:1951-6426 GCA_963636615.1 Acutalibacteraceae bacterium
CTATCAGACATATTTTAGTTTTTTCGTCAATGCGCGTACAAGCCTCAATTGCTCCAAGAATAACATTCTCAGGAGCAAAATCTCCTCCCATAGCATCAACGCCAACCCTAATCATCTGTTAGATTACGCATTAGCCTTCTCAATAATAAGGCGACCTCTGTAGTATCCGCACTCAGGACAAATATGATGATACATAACGGTAGCTCCGCAATTTGAACAAGTTGCAAGTGTAGGAACCACTGCCTTGTCATGAGTTCTACGTTTATTTCTGCGCTGTTTTGAAATTTTGTGCTTAGGATGTGCCATTTCTAATATTTTTTATTTGTTATCTCTTATTTATAAATCCTCATTCCCATTCTTACTGCCTCTTATCCAACATCTCCTTCAGACTACCGAAAGGAGAATTAACAGACCCCTCCTCCTCAACACTGCCACCATAATGCAAACCGCTATCCTCCAACCTTTTAATCATCTCTTTATTACACTCTCCATCTTTGTGAATCTTTTGCAAAGGAAGATTAATACTTACATAATCGTACAGGAACTGAGACATATCCAACTCCCCGTCAGACGAATCCATGATAATAAACTCATCATCCGAATCATCATCTGTAAGATGCGTCTTTGAGAACTTTACCTGTAGAGGTACCTCAAAATCGACCGGAATAAGCAGATCATCCAAACACCTGTCGCATTCAACCGTTACACTACCGGTAACATGCGCATTAATCCTCATCCAACCCGACCCTTTCTCTAACTGTATATCAGCCAAAAGGTCTGCATCCTTTATGATGGTTGAGCCATAATCTTTAAAGAAACCGCCGTCCAACCGAAATTCAAAATCATGTCTCCCGGCAGACAGCCCCCTTACAGGAATTACAAAATTCTTATTGGTAATATTCTCTTCCATTGCTCCCTACACAAACAGAGCGTGCAAAGGTATTAAAAATTTTCGCCAATGCAAAATATCTTTACCTCCCCAAACCTATCATTGAGCAGATGGAACCTTGTTACGTTTCCTGTCTATCTCATGCAAGTATATCTTACGTATTCTCAATGCCTTAGGTGTTACCTCAACAAGCTCATCCTCCTGAATATACTCTAACATCTCCTCCAAAGAGAACTGTAAGGGGGGTGGTAACATTGCCTTATCATCACTTCCCGATGCCCTCACATTTGTAAGTTTCTTTGTCTTGCAGATGTTAATACTCAAATCTCCGGCTCTTGTATGCTCACCAACAACCTGTCCCTCGTAAATCTCCTCCCCCGGGAATATTATAAACTTGCCCCTATCCTGCAATTTATCCATTGAATACGCAACCGCAACACCTGTTTCCAATGAAACCAAAGAACCATTGGTCCTCTTCTCTATCTCCCCTTTATATGGTTCATACGCCTTAAACCTGTGCGCCATAACAGCCTCACCGGCAGTAGCGGTAAGCAGGTTGCTTCTAAGACCTATAATACCTCTCGACGGAATATCAAAATCGAGATGTGTCCTATCCCCTCTCCCCTCCATGTGCAGTAAAGAGGCCTTTCTGCGTGTAGCCAACTCAATCGCCTTACCAACCATCTCCTCAGGAACCTCAATGGTAAGATGTTCAACAGGCTCGCAACGAACGCCGTTTATATTCTTATCCAAGACTTTAGGCTGTCCCACCTGCAACTCAAACCCTTCTCGCCGCATTGTTTCAATAAGCACAGAGAGATGAAGCACACCTCGGCCGTACACTATAAATGAATCTGCACCGGCACCGGGCTTAACCTTAAGCGCCAGATTCTTCTCCAACTCCTTCTCCAATCTCTCCTTAAGATGTCTCGATGTAACGAATTTGCCGTCTCTTCCAAAAAAAGGAGAATCATTAATGCAGAACAGCATGCTCATTGTAGGCTCATCTACAGAGATAGGTGGCAATGCTTCCGGATTCTCTGCATCTGCAATTGTATCCCCTATCTCAAATCCATCAATTCCAACCACTGCACAGATATCACCGCATTGTACCTCATCCACCTTATCTTTCCCCAATCCGTTGAATACCATCAGCTCCTTTATTCTCGATTTCTCATGGGTACCATCCCTTTTGCAAAGAGTTATAGGAGAACCAGCTTTAAGCGTCCCCCTCTTTACACGGCCAATTGCTATACGACCAACATAAGGGGAATACTCCAAAGACGAGATAAGCATCTGACAACTCCCCTCCTCTACCTTTGGTGCAGGAATCTCATCTATTATCGTATCGAGCAGAGCTACAATATCCTTGGTAGGCTTTCTCCAATCTACAGACATCCACCCCTGCTTTGCACTACCGTAAATGGTCTTAAAGTTAAGCTGCTCCTCCGTTGCGTTAAGAGTAAACATAAGGTCAAAAACCTCCTCATTAACCTCATCGGGACGACAATTAAGTTTATCAACCTTATTTATTACCACAACAGGCTTCTTTCCCATCTCTATAGCCTTCTGAAGCACAAATCTGGTCTGAGGCATGGTTCCCTCAAAAGCATCTACCAGCAGCAGTACGCCATCTGCCATATTAAGCACCCTCTCTACCTCTCCGCCAAAGTCTGCGTGTCCCGGTGTATCTATGATATTAATTTTATAATCCCTATAAGGCACACTCACATTCTTGGCAAGAATGGTTATACCCCTTTCACGTTCCAGATCGTTATTGTCTAGAATAAGCTCACCATATTTTTCGGCATTCCTGGTAATATGCGCCTGAAGAATCATTTTGTCTACCAGAGTGGTCTTTCCATGATCCACGTGAGCAATGATTGCTATGTTTCTTATTTTTTGCATAATTGAACCGCAAAATTAGATATTTCTTGTTTTTTTGTCCTACTTTTGTGAAAAATTTTTCATAAGCATGACTGAAAAGGTAGTAATCTTAGATTTTGGTTCACAGTTTACCCAGATAATAGGCAGACGATTAAGAGAACTGAACGTCTATTGCGAAATATATCCGTTTAATAAGATCCCCCGGTTAGACAGCTCTGTAAAGGGAGTTATCCTTAGCGGTAGTCCCTACTCTGTAAGAGATGCAGAGGCTCCGCAGGTTGACCTTGGCAATATCAAGGGTAAATTGCCTTTATTGGCAATCTGTTACGGGTCCCAGTACCTTGCCCACCATTTCGGAGGTAGTGTAGAGGCTTCTGACAGCAGAGAGTACGGCAGAGCCATACTCACAATAGAGGAGTCCGACTGTCCTATATTCAGGAATGTTCCGGCAGAATCCCAAATATGGATGAGCCATGGAGACTCAATTACAAAACTGCCGCACAACGCACATCTGATAGCATCTACAAAGGATGTAAAAAATGCAGCATACAGAATTGAAGGTGAGGAGACCTACGCCTTTCAGTTTCATCCGGAAGTATTCCATACCCAAAAGGGTGGCGAGATGCTTAAAAACTTTGTCTACGATATATGCGGCTGCAAAGGCGATTGGACACCTGACTCCTTTATAGAATCAACCGTTAAAGAGTTGAAAGAGAAATTAGGAGATGACAATGTGATACTTGGACTTAGCGGTGGGGTAGATTCTACCGTAGCAGCTGTTTTGCTGCACAAAGCAATAGGGAACAATCTTCATTGCATCTTTGTAGACAACGGCATGCTTAGAAAAAACGAGTTCAGCTCTGTTCTTGCCTCTTACAAGGATATGGGGCTTAATGTAGATGGTGTAGATGCTTCCAATCTCTTTCTATCTGAGCTTAAAGGGGTAACGGAGCCTGAAAAGAAGAGGAAAATCATAGGCCGCATTTTTATTGAAACGTTTGACAAATCTGCCCGTAAAATCTCAAATGCACGTTGGTTGGCACAGGGTACCATATATCCAGATGTTATAGAATCCTGCTCTGTAAATGGTCCCTCTGCAACCATTAAATCCCATCACAATGTGGGAGGTTTGCCAAAAGAGATGAATCTAAAGATAGTAGAGCCGTTGCGCTCTCTTTTTAAAGATGAAGTAAGGCGTGTGGGAAAAGCGCTTGGCATAAAAAGAGAACTTATCTCACGTCACCCATTCCCGGGACCGGGGCTTGCAATAAGGGTTCTTGGAGAGGTTACCAAGGAGAAATTGGAGATTCTCAAGAATGCAGATGATATCTACACAAGGAGCATGCGCGAGTATATGACAACTCTTCCTGCCGCCTCTAACGGATTTCAAGATCTTAGCAACAGAGAAGATGGCAAAATAGCTCTGTATGATGCCGTATGGCAGGCAGGAGCAATATTGCTTCCTGTAAAGTCTGTTGGTGTAATGGGAGATGAGCGCACCTACGAGTACACCGTGGCATTAAGAGCTGTTACATCAAACGACGGCATGACAGCAGATTGGGTACATCTTCCGTATGATTTCTTGGCAAATGTATCTAATGAGATTATAAACAAGGTTAAGGGGGTTAACAGGGTTGTTTATGATATTTCGTCTAAGCCGCCGGCTACTATCGAGTGGGAATAGTTCATTGTTAAAGCC
>CAVHKR010000090.1:0-2797 GCA_963636615.1 Acutalibacteraceae bacterium
GAGATGGACCGTTGTGAGCCTCAGCCTCCTTAATGGCATTAAGGAACTGTGCCTGGCTTGCACCCATAGCAACCTGTGCCACATATACATAACCATAGCTCATTGCCATCATTCCAAGATCTTTCTTACGGATTTTCTTTCCCGATGTAGCAAATTTTGCCACTGCACCGGCAGGGGTAGATTTAGATGACTGTCCACCTGTATTGGAGTAAACCTCTGTATCGAGAACAAGCACATTTACATTCTCTCCCGATGCAAGAACATGATCCAATCCGCCATATCCAATATCGTATGCCCAACCGTCACCACCAATTATCCACTGGCTGCGAGGCACCAACAGATCCTTGTACTCAACAAGTTGCTTGCAAATATCGCAGTTGCATTGCTCCATCATAGGCACAATCTTCTCTGCAATTGCTTTTGTCTTCTCTACATCCTCTCTATTGCTCAGCCACTCTGCAAACAGAGCTTTAAGCTCTGCAGAACAGCAGCTGCACTCAAGACCCTCTGTCATAAGTTTGGCAACAGTCTCCCTCAGCCTCTGTGAACCAAGCCTTAAACCAAGTCCAAACTCTGCATTATCCTCAAACAGCGAGTTAGCCCATGCAGGACCTCTGCCGTTCTTGTCTTTGCAGTATGGAGATGCCGGGAACGAGCCACTATAGATAGAGCTACATCCTGTAGCGTTTGCAACCATCATTCTGTCTCCAAACAGCTGTGTAATTGCTTTAATGTATGGAGTCTCACCACAGCCTGCACAAGCTCCGGAGAACTCGAACAACGGTTGAGAGAACTGAGAGTTTTTAACATTCTGGGCTTTAGGAACAATATTGTCTTTGTACCCGATGTGTGCGTTCAGATAATCAAAGTTAGCCTGCTCTGCAAGCTGAGTATCTGCCGGCTCCATAACCAAGGCTTTGTTCTTTGCAGGGCAAACATCGGCACAGTTGCCGCAACCTGTACAGTCTAACGGATCTACCTGCATGGTAAACGATAACCCTTTAAATGCAGGGCCGTTTGCTGCAGCCTTCTTAAGGGCAGCAGGGGCTTTGGCAGCCTCTTCATCTGTGAGAAGGAACGGACGTATAGCTGCGTGAGGGCAGACAAATGAACACTGGTTGCATTGGATACAGTTTTCAGGAATCCAAGCAGGGATATGTGTTGCAATGCCACGCTTCTCAAATGCAGCAGTTCCGGCAGGGATAGCTCCATCTGCATGCTCCTTGAATGCGCTTACAGGAAGGTCTATTCCGCACTGTGCATTAACTATGTCGGCTACATTCTTAACCCATTCAGGCGCAAGGCGTTTTACTGTTTCAGGTTCAAATTTTGATACAGATATGTTCTTCCACTCTGTAGGAATCTCAACCTTGACATACTCACCGCCTCTGTCTACTGCTGCATAGTTCATGTTTACAATATTCTCACCCTTCTTGCCGTAGCTCTTGTCTATGGCTTTCTTCATCTGTGCAACAGCAAGGTCATAAGGAATAATGTTTGTAATCTTAAAGAATGCAGACTGTAGGATGGTGTTGGTTCTGTTTCCAAGCCCAATCTCCTCTGCAATCTTTGTTGCATTTATAATGTAAAGAGTAACATTCTTTTTGGCTATTATGGCCTTAACATGATCAGGAATCTTGGCAAGTGTATCCTCAACACTCCAGAGACTGTTCAACAGCATTGTTCCGTTTTTCTTTATGCCTCTTAAAACATCGTACTTGCTTAGGTATGATGTAACGTGGCATGCAACAAAATCGGGAGTTGAAACCAGGTATGGAGATGTAATAGGATGGTCTCCGAATCTCAGGTGAGAACAGGTGAATCCACCGGATTTCTTTGAATCGTAGTCAAAGTATGCCTGACAATACTTAGGGGTGTTGTTACCTATAATCTTAATGGTATTCTTATTTGCTCCAACAGTACCGTCTGAGCCCAATCCAAAGAACTTGCATTCGTATGTGCCCGGTTTGGCAAGCGAAATCTCCTCCTCTACATTAAGTGATTTGAATGTAACGTCATCTACTATGCCAATTGTAAAGTCATTTTTAGGCTCTTTTGCCTTTAGATTGTCATATACTGCAAGTATCTGGGCAGGAGATGTATCCTTAGATGAAAGACCGTAACGGCCTCCAATAACCTTTATCTTTGAACCAACCTCAGCAAGAGTGCTTTTTACATCGAGGTATAAAGGCTCTCCCACTGCTCCCGGCTCTTTGGTCCTGTCTAACACAGCTATTCTCTTAACGCTGTTAGGAAGTACCCTCATGAAATATTTAGATGAGAAAGGTCTGTAAAGCCTTACTGTAAGTACTCCAACCTTCTCCCCTTTTGCTCTAAGATGGTCAACGGCCTCTTTTGCAGTCTCCGTTACAGAGCCCATTGCCACAATTACATTCTCTGCATCTGCAGCACCGTAGTAGTCGAATGGAAGATATTTACGTCCTGTAATCTCTCCAACCTCTCCCATATACCTTGCAACAATGTCCGGAACGGCATCGTAATATGTATTGCAAGCCTCTCTGTTCTGAAAGTATACATCTGCATTCTGAGCTGTACCCTTAGTAACAGGAGCGTTAGGATTTAATCCTCTTGCACGGAATTTTGCCAATGACTTGCTGCTTACAAGTTTCTTCAGCTCCTCCTGGTCTATATCCTCTATCTTCTGTATCTCGTGAGATGTTCTGAATCCGTCAAAGAAGTGAACAAACGGAACGGAAGATTTGATTGTAGCAAGGTGAGCAACAGCTGCAATGTCCAAGGCCTCCTGTACACTGGCAGATGCAAGCATTGCAAAGCC
>CAVHKR010000090.1:2807-6397 GCA_963636615.1 Acutalibacteraceae bacterium
GCAGAAACATGGAACACTGCAGGAAGCAACTCTCCGGCAATCTTGTACATGTTAGGAATCATTAGCAATAATCCCTGGGATGCGGTAAAGGTGGTTGTAAGTACACCGGCCTGCAAAGAGCCGTGAACGGCACCTGCGGCGCCCCCTTCACTCTGCATCTCTACAACTTTCACCTTTTCTCCAAACATGTTGGTCTTACCGTAGGCTGCCCATTCATCAACGAGTTCGGCCATGGTTGATGATGGTGTGATAGGATAAATAGCTGCAAGCTCCGAGAACATGTATGCAACATGTGCCGCAGCATAGTTACCATCACAGGTAATAAATGTTTTCTCTTTAGCCATTTCTTATTATTAAAAATATTTGTTGTTTTAGTATTTATAAAACGCTCAATTATTCAGATGTAATTTATCTAAACAATTGCCAATTGTTATCAAATTTATATAAAAGTATGTATTATGCTTAATAATTGTAAGTTATTCAACATGATACAAGCGCCAATATCCGTTCAAAATTATGCAAAAACTACCACATTCCCAATAGTTTTTACATAATCTTTTCCTTTGGTACAAAGCCTGTTTATATATAACAAACTTCCCGACAAATACCATAATTGTCGGGAAGCCATATACCATAATATCTTACTGTCTGCCACTTACCGTTGCAGCCGGTGATATTTTGCCTATCAGTCCCTGAAGCACCTTGCCGGGACCTAATTCAACAAACTCCGTTGCTCCGTCTGCGGTCATCTTTTCAACTATCTGTGTCCATTTTACCGGAGCAGTGAGCTGGATTAAAAGATTCCTCTTTATCTCTGCCGGATTTGTGTGAGGCAGGGCGTCTACATTCTGATATACAGGACAAACAGGCTCGTTTATAACAGTAGCCTCTATTGCCTCTGCAAGCTCTGCGCGTGCAGGCTCCATAAGAGGAGAGTGGAATGCTCCACCAACTGGCAGAAGCAGAGCTCTTTTTGCCTTGGCCTCTTTTAGCTTAACACAAGCTGTTTCAACCGCTGCGGTTTCTCCCGATATTACAACCTGGCCGTTACAGTTGTAGTTTGCTGCAACCACAACTCCTGCCCCACTGTTTCTTACCTCCATGCAGGTATCCTCTATTGTCTTGTCATCTAACCCAAGGATGGCTGCCATTGATGATGGTTTTGCCTCGCATGCCTTCTGCATTGCCATTGCCCTTTTAGATACTAAGACAAGGCCGTCTTTAAAACTCATTGCTCCGGCGGCCACCAATGCGCTGAACTCGCCAAGAGAGTGGCCTGCAACCATATCGGGATTAAAATCCTCTATACATTTTGATAAAACGACAGAGTGAATGAATATTGCAGGTTGTGTTACTTTTGTCTGTTTAAGATCATCGGCCGAGCCTGTGAACATAATGTCTGTAATGCGGAATCCTAAAATCTCGTTAGCCTCCTCAAACATCTGTCTTGCTATAGGGTTGTTATCATATAGATCTTTCCCCATACCGGTGAATTGTGCTCCTTGACCAGGAAATACATAAGCTTTCATATCAAAAAGTGTTAAATTTGGTGCAAATATAAAAAACTGTTTTAATTTTTATAAATTTGCGAAATTTTAGAGCAGTTCGTTGGCAAGCGTTAAAAGACAGATTGTTTTAAGATGATAATGTCTGCTTTACGTTTGCCTTACAGGTGAGGCTCCCGTAGTTTAAAGGATAGAATATGAGATTCCGGTTCTCAGGGTAACGGTTCGATTCCGTTCGGGAGTACAAAAAAAGGCGCCACACGGCGCCTTTTTTTACTCATGAATGATTGCTTATTCAATGAAAGCAAGAATCTCACCTTTAGCAACCTTATCACCCTGTTTTGCACAAACGGCAACAATCTTTCCGGTCTTAGGAGCCTTAACCTCCTCAGGTCCGTAGAATGCTTCAACAAAGCAGAATGGCTTGCCCTCTTCAAATGCGGTTCCAATGTTAGGGGCGGTTGAATTGTCGGCAACATCATACTGCCAGATAACCTGCCCTTTAACCGGAGCCTGAACAGGAGTTGCATTAGGGAATTTTGCAACCAGTGCATCAATGTCAAACTTAGGCATCTCAACAACAGGACGGGTAACAATGATAGGGGCGTTGGCTTTCTCTTTAGCCTGTTCAAGCTCTGCCTCAAAACGTTTCTTAGCCGCACCACTCTTGTAATCTCTGTACTGTCTCTCGTGCATTGCAAACTCAAACAGCTCCTCGTCATCCTGACCTCTGTCCCAACCCTCATCTTTCATCATCTGAATAAACTTAGGAAGCTCATCAGGGAACGCATCCTGTGGGTTGCCCGTGTAGAACTCAAGACCTTTATCCTTAACAATCTGAACAATCTCAGGAGCAAGCTCTCCAGGGAGAGTACCGGTCTTGCCCAAAATCATGTTCATGGTGTCTTTGTCTATGTTTTTCCATCTTGGTTCCCCTTTCAGGGTGCTCATGAGGTTCATCAGAGCAGTATTCTTTACATACTGGCTGAATGGTGTTACCAATGGCGGATAGCCTAATTTTGGCCATACATACTCTACCTCCTGGAACAACATTACAACAAGGTCGTTTATAGAAAGCTCTTTCTTTCCCTGATTACGCAGTGAGAGGTTGATCGCATTATGGAAACCTTTAAGGTCTGCCATCATTGAACCCATCATACCGCCAGGAAGCCCGCAACCTACAAGCAATGAAGAAGACACATAGTTGGTTGGCTCAATGAAATAGCCAAGATAGTCATCTATGAAGCTCTGTGTAAGAGAGCGTGCCGCCATATAAGCATCCATGTTAATATCCTTAACAAGGAAGCCGGCATCCTTTAACATTGCCTGAATTGTAATAACATCGGGATGAATCTTACCCCATGAAAGCGGCTCCATTGCAACGTCTAAGTAGTCTGCACCTGCACGTGCAACCTCAAGCATTGAGGCTACTGAGAAACCGGGACCCGAATGTCCGTGATACTGCACCTTAATGTGTGGGAATTTTGTTTTGATAGCCTTTGTAAGCTCACCAAGGAATGCAGGACGTCCGATACCTGCCATATCTTTAAGACAGATCTCGTCTGCACCATATTCAACAACTTTCTCAACAATACCCATGTAGTACTCTACAGTGTGTACAGGAGAGTAAGTGATACTCAAGGCAACCTGAGAGATCATGCCACCCTCTTTGGCCCCTATAACAGAACCTTTAAGGTTTCTGTGATCGTTAAGTCCGCAGAATGAACGAGAGATATTGGTTCCCTGTTTAGCTTTAACCTTGTACATAAGTTTACGTACATCCTCCGGAACAGGATTCATCCTAAGTGCGTTAAGACCACGCTCCAACATGTGGGTCTGTATACCAACTTTGTTAAATGGAGCTGTCCACTCTCTTACAGCTTTGTTAGGATTCTCTCCAAATAGGAGGTTTACCTGCTCAAATGCTCCACCGTTGGTTTCAACACGGTCGAAGCAACCCATATCTATGATAACAGGTGCAATCTTCTTAAGCATTTCAACTTTAGGTACATATTTTCCCGAAGATTGCCACATGTCTCTGTAAACAAGGGAGAATTTTATTTCACGTGCCATTTTCTGTTAATT
>CAVHKR010000091.1:0-6314 GCA_963636615.1 Acutalibacteraceae bacterium
GTATTATGGAATCTATAGAAAAAATTATTGCTAAAGAGCTTTTAAATGAGAAGGCTGTTAAGCTAAGTGTTGACAAACCATTTACATGGGCTTCCGGTTGGAAATCACCTATTTATTGTGACAACAGAGTCCTTCTTTCTTTCCCAAGAGTAAGGCGTATTATAACAGATTCTTTTGTAGAGATTATAAATCAGTATTTTAAGGATGCGGAGATTATAGCCGGTGTTGCTACGGGGGCCATTGCATACGGTGTTCTTGTAGCCGAGGCTTTAGGCAAGCCGTTTATCTATGTAAGGCCTAAGCCAAAGGATCACGGTACAGGTGCTCAGGTAGAGGGTGTGCTGCCAAAAGGGGCAAAAGTGGTTGTTGTAGAGGATCTTATCTCTACAGGAAGTAGTAGCTTGTCTGCGGTAGATGCACTGCTGAAGAACGGAGCGGTTGTTATGGGTATGGTAGCAATCTTTACATACAATTTTATTAAGGCTCGTAGGGCTTTTGAGTATGCCAACATAGAACTTTACACACTCAGTTTCTATGATGCTTTGCTTGCGCAAGCCGTTGAGGATAAGTATATTAAACCAGAAGATGTAGCTGTTCTAAAAGAATGGAGGTTGAATCCCGAAGTTTGGGGTAAATAATTTGGACAGATTTTATGAGTTTTACAGAGATAAAGGGTAAGGCGGTTATGGTAGACCAGCCTGCCGTGCTTTTGTTCAATGCTTTTTCGGATCTCCGTAATTTTGCAATGGCTATTCCTCCCGATAAAAAAGAGGGTCTTGTGATTACTGCAGACAGCATAGAGGGAACCGTTAACGGAATGAATGTAGGCATAAAGATTTCCAATAAGGTGCCGTTCAGTTCTATTTCGTTTGAGCCTTACGGCCAACTGCCTTTTGAAGCGGCCTTTACAGTCTATTTAAGAGATATTGCGCCACAGAAAACGGAGTTCCAGATAGTGCTGAATGCAGAGCTTAACTATATGGTAAAACTGATGATAGGTAGTAAACTGCAGGGTATGGTAGATACGATTACAGACCAGTTTGCAGCTGCATTCACAGGCAAAGCACCAAGCAGAGAGGAGATAGAGCGCATAATGAAGGAGCGTGGGGGAAGCATGTTCAGTTAGTAATGATAAAGTGCAATATGAGTATATAGTGCAGTATGATTTTGCCGCAGGAATTTATTGATGTAACCATTAATACATTTGGCTCTGAAATAGCCTCTGAATTATGCAACGCCTTGGTATCTGTAGAGCAATCTGTGGCTATAAGGATAAATCCAAACAAGAAAGGAGTCCTAAACATAGATGCAACTCGAATGCGTGGCGTGCCATGGTGCAGCAGTGGATTTTATCTTGCAGACAGGCCGTCATTTATCTTTGATCCGTTATTTCATGCAGGTGCATATTATGTTCAAGACCCATCTGCAATGTATATGGAGATAGCTCTCAAGGCAGCCGGTTATGAAACACGCGAATCTTTGGAAAACCTGAGGGTGTTGGATTTGTGTGCTGCTCCAGGTGGAAAGAGTACGCATCTGCTCTCGCTGTTGCCATCAAATTCGCTATTGGTATCTAACGAAGTAATCAATTCAAGGGCAACCGTCCTTGCCGAGAATATTACAAAATGGGGATGTGACAATGTTGCCGTTACAAATTCAGACCCATCTGCTTTCTACAGACTTCCCGATTGGTTTGATATTATAGTGGCAGATACCCCATGTTCGGGAGAGGGGATGTTCCGTAAAGATCCCAATGCAATAAAGGAGTGGAGTCTTGCAAATGTAAAGCTCTGTATGGAGCGTCAGCAGCGTATATTGTCTGATATATGGCACTCTTTGGCTCCTGGAGGTCTATTAATCTATTCTACCTGTACATTTAACAGATATGAGAATGACGGGATTATAGATTTTTTGGCAGACAGATTAGGGGCGGAGATCATAGAGCTTTACTGCTTGTCAGCAGATTTTCCGCAATTGTATATTACAGATTCCGGTGGATGCCAGTTTATTCCCGGTCGGATAGAGGGGGAGGGGCAGTATTTTGCAGTGGTTAGGAAGCCGTTGAATTCCTCCTCCGATAGGGTGGCTGATCATAATGTTTTTTCGGTGTCACGTAAAGAGGAGAAAAGAGCTGGCAATAATAAAAACAGAGGCAAATTTACAACTCCTTCATTCTTGGAATCTTTTGTTGGAGAGGGGTATGAACTATCATTAAAAAATGATCTGATTAAAGCAACCCCTAAAGAGCATATTGCCTCTCTGAGCAGGTTGGAAGAATCGGTAAAGGTTATTTTATCGGGAAGGGTAATAGCAAATATTTTTGGAGCACCGGCGGCAGATTTGGCATTGTCTACAAATATATCCGCTATAGACCTCCCTAAAGTGGAGCTTTGCAGGGAGGATGCCATTCGATTTCTGCAAAGGGAGCCGATTCTTTTAAATGGCTCTCCAAAAGGGTATCTGCTGCTTACATATATGGGGCTTGGGCTTGGCTTTGTGAAGAATCTCGGAAACAGATGCAACAGTCTTTTGCCTATGAACAGACGTATCTTAAAACGACTTTAGCTTGTATTGGTATTGGCTTTGCAAAGAATTTAAACAGTTCTGAACAAGATCTCAATCATAAAAAAAGGATGGCTTAAACCATCCTTTTATCTGTATATAAACTAAACAGAAAATTCAATTACTTTCTGTTAGTTAACTATGAACCAAAGTTGTCGTACATGATATTCTCTCCCGGTACACCAAGGTTGTCTAACATGTTAACAACAGATGAGGTCATCATAGGAGGACCGCATAGGTAGTATTCAATATCCTCCGGAGCCTCATGGTTCTTAAGATAGTTGTCAAACAATACCTGATGTATGAATCCTGTAGGACCATTCCAATTGTCGCCAGGCTGGGCGTCTGACAATGCAATATGGAATGAGAAGTTAGGGAACTCGCGTGCAATCTCCTCAAAGTCTGCCTCATAGAAGATCTCCTTACGACTTCTTGCACCATACCAGAAGCTAACCTTGCGGTTGGTTCTAAGAGTCTTGAACAGGTGGAAGATATGTGAACGCATAGGAGCCATACCTGCACCACCACCAACAAATACAATCTCATTATCGGTATCTTTAAGGAAAAATTCACCGTAAGGTCCCGATATTGTAACCTTGTCCCCTGGTTTTCTTGAGAAGATATATGACGAACTGATACCCGGATTAACTGGTTTGAATCCGCCTATAGCCCTGTCGAACGGAGGAGTGGCAATACGGATATTAAGCATTATTATATTGCCCTCTGCAGGGTGGTTAGCCATTGAGTAGGCTCTGAAAGTAGCTGAGGGATTAACCATTTTAAGGTCAAACATCTTCATCTTCTCCCAATCCTCTCTGTACTCAGGCTCAACATCTATATTCTTGTAATCAATCTCGCATGCAGGTATATCTATCTGGATATATCCACCGGAACGAAACTTAAGATTCTCTCCCTCCGGAAGTTTTACGACAAACTCTTTAATGAATGTAGCAACGTTGTGGTTACTTACAACCTCGCACTCCCATTTCTTAATACCAAGAACCTCCTCCGGTACAGCTATCTCAAGATTGTCCTTAACCTTTACCTGACAACCGAGACGCCAGTTGTTCTGAATCTGTTTTCTTGAGAAGAATCCCACCTCTGTAGGAAGGATTTCACCACCACCACTAAGGACACGGCATTTGCACATCCCACAGGTTCCGCCGCCGCCGCAGGCAGAGGGAAGAAATATTTTCTGGCTCGCAAGTGTTGCAAGAAGAGAGGACCCTGTTTCAACCTCAAGCTCCCTCTCTCCTCCGTTTATGTTAATTTTTACGTTTCCGCTTGGGGTAAGTTTCTCCTTAGCCCAAAGCAGCAAACCAACCAAAATTAGGGTAAGTGCCAAAAAAGCTACTACCGAAATAATTATCAATTGAATTAAATTACTCTCCATATTCTAACTTTTTTAGCAATTATAGTGTAATACCCATAAAACTCATGAATGCCATTCCCATAAGGCCGGTAACAATAAATGTAATGCCAAGACCCTTTAGAGGGGCAGGAACATTTGAATATTTGAGTTTCTCCCTAATTGCAGCAAGAGCTACAATGGCCATAAGCCAACCTATGCCGGATCCAAGACCAAATACGGTTGCCTCTCCAAGAGTTGCATAACCTCTCTCCTGCATGAAGAGAGATGCTCCGAGTATGGCGCAGTTAACGGCAATAAGTGGAAGAAAAATACCAAGCTGAGCATATAGTGATGGAGAGAACTTTTCAATAGCCATCTCAACTATCTGTGTGAAGCTGGCAATAACTGCAATAAAGATGATAAAGCTAAGGAAACTTAGATCTATATCTGCATATTCTTCGCCTAACCAAGACAGCGATCCTGCAGAAAGCACGTATGTGTTGAGCAGGTAGTTTATAGGGAGCGTAACGCCTAAAACGAATACTACGGCAATACCCAATCCCAAAGCTGTCTTAACATTTTTTGATACCGCCAGGAATGAACACATTCCCAAGAAAAAGGCAAATATCATGTTGTCCACAAAGATGGACTTTACAAACAAACTGATTAAATCTTGCATAATGGTATCCGTTTAATTATTTCTCCTGTAAATTTTTCTGAACGCTTCTCTGTATCCAAATGATACATCCAACTAAAATCAAGGCCATAGGTGGCATAATGAACAAACCGTTGTTCATGTACCACCCTCCGTTTACAGCATACCAGCTGCTTGGGATAATCTGTACTCCAAACAGGGTACCGGAGCCTATCAGCTCGCGGAAAAAGGCAATGACAACAAGCACCAATCCGTAGCCGAGACCGTTAGCAAAACCATCAACAAAAGAGGGGATAGGTTTGTTGCCAAGGGCAAAAGCCTCAATTCTACCCATGATGATACAGTTGGTAATGATAAGTCCTACAAATACAGACAGCTGCTTGCTTACATCATACGCATAAGCCTTAAGGAACTGGTCTATGAGGATAACGAACAGAGCAACTACAACCAATTGGACTATAATACGAATTCGGTTTGGAATAGTATTTCTTATCATTGAAACAAGCATGCTTGAAAACCCTGTGACAAGCATAACAGATATTGCCATTACGCAGGCAGGTTCCATTTTTGCGGTTACCGCAAGTGAGGAACATATACCCAATACCAATACGGTTACCGGGTTACCATTAAATATAGGATTTGTAAATATCTTCTTATCCATTGTCTTACTTATTTAGTGGAGTTTTCATCCTGTTCAGTTACCTCTTCTGCAACATCCTCTGCCGTGTTGTCTGTAGCTACAGAAGCATTGCATTTAAGGAGGTAAGGAGTGTAACGTTCTAACCACATCTTTATTGTGGCATCCAATGCTTTGCTGGTTATTGTTCCACCGGAGATGGCATCTACCTCATGCATATTGCCCGGAGTGGCTCCACCCTTTACAATGCTTACAGATATGAATTTACCATTCTCAAAAATCTGCTTACCAATAAACTGGTTGCTGAATACAGAAGTGGCAATTTCTGCACCAAGACCAGGAGTCTCGCTTTTATGGTCGAATATAGCTCCTGCCAATGTATTGTTGTCATCACCTACAGCAATATATCCCCAGATAGCTCCCCAAAGACCGGCTCCATAGCATGACAGAATCTTTACAACTTTACCGTCTGGCATTGTACAGACAAAGACAGGCAACTGAAGCTGTTGCAGATCTGTCTCTGCACTGTTTGAAGCAGATTTCTTCATAAGGTCGTACTGGGCTTTGAGATCAACTGTAAAAGCCTCTCCTTCTACTTTGTCTCCGTTAGCGTTTACAATATAGGAATCGGTGATATATTTATTAAATTCACTCTTTATATATTTAAGTTTGTCAGGTGCAGAACCGCTTTCCTGAGCAAGTCCAACAGAAGAGAGGATACTCAACTGTTTTTCACCGTCTATGTTCAGTTGTTGTTTATCTTTAAGACTTTGTGAAACAAAAGCCAAAACAGCAGCAACAACAATTACCAATACGGCTGCGTAAATTATTGTATATGAATTTTTATTTGTATTCATTTCGGTTACTCTTAATTTGTTTTAGCTCTTTTTAGTCTTCTCTTTATGTTACCCTCAATTACATAGTAATCAATTAGAGGTGCAAATGTGTTTAGAAGCAGGATTGCAAGCATCATTCCCTCAGGATAACCTGGGTTAAACAGTCTTATGATAACTGCCATTGCTCCAACAAGGAATCCGTAAATCCATTTGCCCTTCTCTGTCTGAGATGATGTAACAGGGTCTGTAGCCATAAATACAGCTCCAAATGCA
>CAVHKR010000092.1:0-6283 GCA_963636615.1 Acutalibacteraceae bacterium
GGCTTGGATAGACCGTTGCAACAATAGTGGCGAGGAGCTTGCCAAATATATCTATAGCAGGTCTCATTTTCGTACAGTTGAGGATTTAAAAGCGTTTTTTACCACTCCAAAGAGTGTTAATGATATTCTTAATGATGCTGTTATTGTATTTAATGAGGGGTGTAACATACAGGAGTTTAACCGCAGGGGCAAATGTATAGATGATTCTTTGGGTTGCTGCATAGAGAAACTTGCCCCCAAATATACACACGCCATTTACAATATGCGCAAATCTCAGGGTAAACCGCAATATCCTAATGCCAACTCTACAATGAGGCTTACGTACGGTTCTGTCTGCGATATTTATCCGTCGGACGGGGTACACTATGACTATCAGTCTACAATAAATGGCTATATAGACAAACAGGATAATTCCAATTATGAGTTTAGGGTAGATGAAAAGATGAACAGTCTTATAGCGGCAAGGGACTGGGGCAAATGGGGCGAGAAAGGTAATCTGTATGTTAACTTCTTAACAAACAATGATATTACCGGTGGTAACTCGGGAAGCCCTGTAATGAACGGTAAAGGGGAGCTTATAGGATTGGCCTTTGACGGTAACAGAGAGAGCATGAGCGGAGACATATATTTTCATCCCCAATATTTCAAAACGGTTTGCGTTGATATTAGATTTGTATTGTGGATAATAGATAAGTATGCAGGTGCTCAGAATATTATAGAGGAGTTGGATATACGGTTCAAATAAAAAAAGGGACGGCCAAAACAGTAACGGCCGTCCCTTTACACATACATACAATCAATATATTATTAACAAAACGGTTACTGTTATCGCATAAACCTATACTGGGATACGAGACAACCGATAACAGCCTTAAAGAAATACTCTTTTTGACAGGATAAGATTCAGGAATCCAATTGCTGTTATAAATAACCCATCTCCCGCAGGTTTCTATAAAAATGTGAGAGCAGGTCTTCTGACTTGTCCTATATTGCGCCTTCCCGATAAATATCAGTGACAAAAAGAATGCAATAGTAAAGGTTTTCTACAACCTCCGGACTCACAGCAGCGGGAACTGTACAGGATTTGCACCTGTTTCCCTTTTAATTCCTATAGGCGTATGAGAACGCCTTGGAAACTCTTACTAACCGCAAATGTAATGTTTGCAATTTAATATTACAACTTTTTATTATTAATTTTGTTATTAATAGATGAAGACTGCTGTAAGGAGCTGTTTTGAAAATAATAAATGTCATTTTAACCTAATAATAGAATTTTTATGTTTTGTTATCAGTGTCAGGAAACTGCACATAATAAGGGGTGTACCGTAAACGGGGTTTGCGGAAAAACCGGAGAAGTTGCTATTTTGCAAGATGCTACGTTATTTATGATTAGAGGTATATCTATGATTACCTCTAAGATGCGAGAAAACAACAGTATGGGAATTACTGTTCCCAACTCTGTTGACAGATTTATTTGTAATGCTCTGTTTATGACAATCACAAACGCCAATTTCAACAAAGAGGCTTTTTTACAAGTCATATCCGATGCTGTTAAAGTTAGGGACACCCTGCTCCAAACAGCCAAAGAGCATGGAATTAAAACTACAGAGATTCTACAGGGGGCAACGGATAAATATGTAGAATACAGTCTAACATGGAACGGAAAGGAGATAACGGATCTTACAAGGATTGCAGAAAAGATTGGAATAATGCGCTCAGATGACAATGATGTAAGGTCTCTGAGAGAACTTGTAACATATGGCATTAAGGGGATTGCAGCATACGCAGAACATGCATTTAACCTTGGGTACGAGGAGAACAGTATCTATAGATTTATGCAGAGTGCCTTGGCAGACCTTAACAGAGACCTTTCGGCTGATGAACTTACCCGGCTTGTCCTTGCTACAGGAGAAACCGGTGTTAAAGTGATGGAGCTTTTAGACAGGGCCAACACGGCCAGGTATGGTAATCCGGAGATTACAGAGGTTAATCTTGGTGTTAGAGATAATCCTGGAATACTTATATCGGGACATGATCTTAGAGATCTTGAAGATTTGCTAAAACAGACAGAGGGTACAGGGATAGATGTTTACACTCACAGCGAGATGCTTCCTGCTCATTATTACCCTGCCTTTAAGAGGTACAGCCATTTTGCAGGCAACTATGGTGGAGCTTGGTGGAAACAAAGAGGGGACTTTGAGTCATTTAACGGACCTATCCTCTTTACAACCAACTGCATTGTACCACCATTGGCATCTGCATCTTACGCAAAACGTGTCTTTACCACGGGTGCTGCCGGATTTCCTGGGTTCCGACATATACAACAAAGAGAAGAGGGTTCTATGAAGGATTTTTCGGAGATAATTACAATGGCTAAGGGATGCAAACCGCCAACTGAAATAGAAAAGGGCAAAATTATAGGTGGCTTTGCCCATGCACAGGTTGAGAGGCTTGCAGACAAGATTGTAGAAGCTGTAAAAAGCGGAGCAATAAAACGGTTTTATGTTATGTCCGGTTGTGACGGCAGAATGAAAGAGAGGGAATATTACACTAATTTTGCAACTAATCTTCCAAAAGATACAGTCATACTCACCTCCGGCTGTGCAAAATACAGATATAACAAGCTCCCTCTTGGAGATATAAACGGTATTCCGCGTGTTTTGGATGCCGGGCAATGTAATGACAGCTATTCATGGGCTGTAATTGCACTCAAATTAAAGGAGATTTTTGGGGCAGACAATGTAAATGACCTCCCTATTACATTTAACATTGCATGGTATGAGCAGAAAGCGGTCATAGTTTTACTGGCTCTCTTAGCATTGGGTTTCAAAAATATCCATGTTGGTCCAACTCTCCCGGCATTCCTGTCTCCAAATATTGCAAATATTCTTACAGACAAGTTTGGGCTTGCCGGCCAAATATAAAAAACAAAAGGATGGGAGTGATGACAATATATCATCTTCCCATCCTTTATTATAGTATGGTTTGCTTACGGAAAAGGTCACAGTTTGTCGCCATAGGCAAGATCTCCGGCATCTCCCAATCCCGGTACAATATAGGATTTGTTGGTAAGCTCCTCATCTATTGCAGCAACCCAAAGCGTTACCTTTTTGTGAGGCAGATTTTTAGAGAGGTAGCCGAGGCTCGCTTCACTGGCTATAGGGCAAACCATGTGGGTATGTATAGGCTCACCGTTCTCAATAATCCTGTTGTATGCCAAAACCACTGAAGCACCGGTGGCAAGCATAGTATCTGCTATGATAAGAATCTTGCCGTTGACATCGGGACAGGTAAGATATTCAAAATTGATCTTGAACTGATTATCTTTGCCATACTTTCTGTATGCTGCCACAAAGGCGTTCTGGGCTTTGTCGTAAAAATTGAGCAATCCTGTATGCAGCGGCAGTCCTGCCCTTAAAATTGTTGATACAATTATGCTGTTGTTGGGGAGAGAACAGTTGGCTATTCCTAACGGAGTCTGTACCTCTTGGCAAGTGTAGTCTAATGTTTTTGAGATTTCGTAAGCAAATATCTCACCTATTCGCTCCAAATTACGTCTGAAACGCATTCTGTCTTTTTGAATATCCTTGTCTCTTAGTTCTGCTACGAACTGGTTGAGGAGAGAGTTCTGTTCCCCAAGGTTTACTATTTTCATATTCGGTTTATTATGTTTCAATATTCAAAGGTATCTAAAAAAATAAAGAAATAAAAGCTGCCCCTGCAAAGGACAGCTCTTATTTCTTATTAACCTAAATCTAACCTATGAAAAAACTATTTGTCTTAGGTTATTTCAAACGCTGTGCCAAACTGTAATAAATTGTCGTATATATTTAGAGCTTTTTTATAACAAGTTCATTAACAGTTCTTTTTGGCACATGATGTGTTCCGTTCTTCTCTCTCCAATATTTGTAGTTGTTGTTTTCCATATCATCTACAACAACCTTTTCAACAGGTACACCCAAGGCAATGACTTGAATTATAGAGTATCTTGGTTCTATCTTTAGGATATTGGACAGCTGCTCTCTTTTTACCGATGCTATTATACACCCTCCGTAACCCAATTCAACAGCCTGCAATAGCATGCTTTGCGCGGTAATTCCGTTATCGCACGAGCAACTGCCGGCAATCTCTGTATCCAACAGTTGGACGATATATGCAGCTGGTCTTTCACCCTCAACAGGTCCGTCCCAATCCGTAAGGTATCCTGCCCATCCCAAAGTAGAGAAGATCTTTGCATTTATATTGGGAGAGTTGCATACAATATATTTTAGGGGTTGTATGTTTCTCGAGGAGGGTGAGAACCTTGCAGCCTCTATCATAAGGTTAAGATCTTCAGCCGGAATAGCTTTGCTCTCATTAAACTTTCTGTAGCTTCTGCTCTTTTTTATAAGGTCTAATAGCTTCATCTTGCCTATTCCTTTACAAGATCTACTCTCTCTATTACAACCGGATTCTGAGGAACATCCTTAGCCCCTACCGGCACGTTTGATATGGCATCAACAACATTCAGCCCGCTGATTGTCTCACCGAAAATGGTATAAGCACCATCTAAGTGAACACAGTTCTCAGGAGAAGAGACAATATAGAATTGAGATCCCGATGATTCTTTCATAGGATTAGAAGTATCCCCTTTACGCGCGGCGGCAAGCGCTCCTTTCTTATGTGTATGGGTATTAACAATCTCTGCAGGGATTGTGTAGCCTGGGCCACCCTGCCCCCATCTGCTTCTCAATGTTGTATCCTTTGAGTAAGGGTCACCTGCCTGAATCATAAAATCTTTTATAACTCTGTGAAACAGAATTCCGTTAAAAAATCTTTCCGATGCCAGTTTTACAAAGTTGTCCCTGTGCTGCGGTGTATCTTTGTAAAGTTTTACCCTTATTGTACCCATGTTGGTAACAATGTCAAATACAGGCTCTTCTGCTACCGAATCGGGGCAAAATGCCAATTTTGGTTCACTCTTTATCTCCATATTATCCTCTTTTGATTGTGCAGACTCCTCTGCATTTTTGTTGTTTTTATTACCTCCATTACAGCCTGCCAAAGCCAGTGCCGCAATGCCTAAAACTGTTAAAATCCTAAGTTTCATACTATCAAAAATTTCTTTAAAAAGACTATTGGTTCAAATGGTCTTCAAATATAGACAAAAATAGTGTTTTTACGCTACTTATTTTTACCTTTGGGGTCTGATGCCGTGTAATAATTGATAAAATGGATAGATTGTTATACAGTTATTTTAAAGCTGTCTTGGTTACTGTATTGATTGTTGTGTCTGTAAGGCAATATGCAGGTGCAACGGGGGTGTCTTTATCTGATTCATCGTTTACTGTACAGCAGAGAGTTGGACTTGTATTAAGTGGCGGAGGGGCAAAAGGCCTCTCTCATATTGGTGTTATTAAGGCATTGGAGGAGAACAATATACCAATAGACTACATATGCGGTACATCAATGGGAGCCATAGTGGGAGGACTTTATGCAATAGGATATACTCCCGATGAGATGATAGAACTCTTCAGCAGCAAGGAGTTTGATTCATGGTTCAGAGGGGAGCCGGAGTATGAATACGGCAGCTTCTTTTACAGAGATGAATCTACCCCTACCATGTTCAGTTTTGGGATAGTGGCAAAGGAGGATAAAATCAAATTGGATCTTCCGGTTAGTTTTGTAAAACCCTATCCAATGGATATAGAGTTTATGCGCATCTTTGCTCCTGCTGCCAAGGCCTCAAAATATGACTTTGATTCCCTTATGGTGCCGTTTTTCTGTGTGTCATCCGATATTGCAAGAAAGAGGGAGTTTGTCTCAAAAAAAGGGGATCTCTCTGCAGCGGTGAGGGCTTCAATGACATATCCGTTCTTCTTTAAACCCATAACAATAGACTCAACGCTGCTGTTTGACGGAGGATTCTACAATAATTTTCCGTGGGAGATAATGGAAAAAAGCTATTCTCCGGATTTTATTATAGGGGCAAAGTGCGTCACAGGTGAAAACACCTTGGATGAGGACGAGATAGCATCTCAGGTTATCGGGATGCTTGTTACACAGACAGATTATAATATTCCGGCAGACAGAGGGGTTATAATAAGCCGCGTGTACCCGTATGGCGTAATGGACTTCAAAAGGGTAGGGGAGATTGTAGAGATGGGATACCAGAATGCGCAACCATATATAAAAAGTATAAAGGAGAGGGTAAAGAGGGAGAGGACTCCGCAGCAACTTGCAGAGCAGCGAGAGCTGTTCAGGGCAAGATGCAAGCCTATGATTATTGCAGAGGATATTGAGG
>CAVHKR010000093.1:0-6246 GCA_963636615.1 Acutalibacteraceae bacterium
TAACCAGCTTGTTCTGTTCACTGTCGGGAAGAAAAACAGTACGGAAAAGATAATCTTTGACAGCAAGGGGGAGCAGTTTGACAACTACAAGATAGCTGTGCCGCAGATGAAATATATAATGGTAGATGGCTACAGGCTTCCTGCACAGATTGTCTATCCTGTAGATATGGATTCCACCACGAGATACCCTGTGATTATAAGCATGTACGGAGGTCCTAATCATGGAACGGTAATGGATACGTGGGTGTCGCTTGCGCGTAATCAGTTGTGGGCAAACGAGGGGGTAATTCAGATTAATATAGATCACAGAGCCAGCGGACATGCCGGCAAGAGGGGACTTAACGAGATCCACAGGAACCTTTTAAGAACAGAACTTCACGATTATATTGAGTGGGTTAAATGGCTGAGAAGCAAACCTTACGTTAACCCAAATAAGATTGGTATTACCGGTTTCTCTTACGGTGGTAGCATGACTATGATTGCGGTAACAGAGGGGAGCGAGTATTTTAAATACGGTATTGCCGGTGGTGGTGTGTATGATTACGGCTTGTATGACACGCACTATACAGAAAGGTATATGGATACCCCTCAGCAGAACCCAGATGGTTATGCATACACAAATACTGCATCAAAAATTGCAGGATATAAGGGAGATAAGAGCAACTATGTACTTATTACTCACGGAACGAGCGATGATAATGTGCATATGCAGAATACAATGCAGCTTATAGATGCCTTGCAGAATGCCGGCAAACAGTTTGATCTTATGCTTTACCCGGGTGAATATCATGGCTATAGAGGGGTAAAAAGCAGGTTCTCAACAGTAAGTGACTATAATTTCTGGTATAGACATCTACTTGAGAGGGAGACTCCGGAGATTCTTATAAGGGCTTACGGTGCAAGGTAGCAGGCAGAGAGTGACTGCAGTTAGGCGTTATCCTGCCTGATTGCAGTTGTAACGTAGATTTTTTTGCAGTTGTTGGTATCTGTAAAGGCAAAGATGTGAATCTCATTGCTCTCCTTAGCGCATAGTAACCTTTTTAGCCGGTTAGAGTCTATGGGAAGATTCCTTGCTGTAACGGATGCGGCAGGGTATCTTTTTGCAATCTCTTTAAATGCCTGTTTGCCAAAGTTGTACTCTTCTAAAACGGCAAACTTTTTGCCTGGGAAATCTATGTTAATATCTCCGCAATAGAGGTGTGTGCTTGGGGCTATCTTTTTAAGGCCGTATTTTACCCCTATAGTCTTGAATGCTGCTGCTTTAAGGATGGCTTTATCCGGCTCGTAAAGATATTTGGGCAACGTATCTGCCGTGGTGAGGAATGTTACCGTATTGTTGCTCTGCTCCAGATTGTATGTGAAGGTAAATTCATTGGCGTTGCCGGCTCCGGTTAAAACAGTTTTGCTCTCTATGCACACAACTGTTATTGGAACCTCATTGGGCTCTGTATGGATGCCGGATTTCATTAAAAACAGCAGCTCTTTACACTCGTTATCTACAGATACGACATAAACTGCCGTTACACCTGCAAGTTTTTGAAGATACATCTTTATATCTGCCATAGGGGAGACTTTAACCAACAGATAGTCTGCAAGATCTAACAGTCTTGCATTAAGGCTTAGAATATCAGGCTCATAATCTTCGAGCATGATTACCTTGCTCCCTGTTTTGCTCCGCCTGGCCGGGTCTGCGTAGATGATATTTATCTTGGACCTCCCAAACCCGTAGGCAAACAGCTTTATCTCTTTTTCTACGGTGTCAACTGTTGAGGTTACATTCCTTATAGTGATATTCTCTGCTCCCAATGCATGAAAATTGTTCTCTGCAGCAGCGCAAAGCTGTTCATCTCGCTCCATATAGAGAATGCCGTTTGCAATAAGACTCAGAAAGTAGCTGTCTACCCCCATTCCGCCTGTGATGTCTGCTACAAGTAGGGCGGAACTACAGTTTAAAGCAGCAGTATTGGCAGAAACAGCCGAGGCAGCAGAGGAAGAAGATGATTTGTAGGGAAACAAACTATTCCAAAGTCTTGAAACAATGGAGGCCTTAAACACTGCTGTTGTTTGCGAGCTGCACTGCTCCAATGAGAGTGGATTAGGGTAAATGAGAGCGTGGTTGACAGCCCAGAGAGGAACCTTTTTGCGTACCTTTTGGTTTCCCTCTATACATTTGAGACAAAGAGCAAAATCTATCTCGGCAGGCCTCTTTTTACTTAGACAGAGGGTGCTCACAGGGGTATTAATGTTTTCCTTTATAAATTGTATCTCTTTATCTGTTAGCCTCATGGCGGAATTAACTATATTGGTTTATCTTTCTGTGATATACCTGTTAACTAATCTGTTAAATCTGGACAGATAGAGGATTGCTGCAAACATGAGCCCCAAGATGAGTCCTGTCCATACTCCGCACGGACCCAATCCCAAGATTTTGGAGCAGAGATACCCTAATGGTAGACAGATGCAGTAAAATGATATGATTGACAGCAGTAACGGTACTTTTACATCATTCAGAGCTCTAAGAGAGGCAATACCGGAGAGCTGTGCAGCATCAAATATCTGAAAAGCCGAAGCAAATATAAGCAGTGTGGCAGCCATATCTATGACCTGAGGATCTGATGTGAAGATGAACGGCAGCTGATGCCTGAATATGATATATAGAAGACCGGCCATCCCCATAAAGGCAACGCTCATGTGGATAGCTGCTTTTCCGGCCATCTTGGACGCAATGTAGTCTTTTGCCCCAAACTGGTGAGACACTCTTATTGTAGCTGCTGCCCCAATACCCTGTGCTATCATAAATGATGTTGATGCCAGGGTGTTGGCTATCTGATGCCCGGCAAGTGCCACCTTTCCAAACCAGCCCGACATGATCCCGCTTAAACTGAACGCTGTTACCTCTACAAGCCCCTGTATTCCTACAGGTATGGATGTAGATAGCAGCTCTTTCATCTTGCTCCTCTCCATAACATCTTTTGTAAGATATTTGAAGTATGATCTGTACGGATCGGTTGTAATTATGAGTATTGCAAAGGAGATGAATGACAATATTCTGCTTATAAGTGTGGCGTATGCAGCTCCTGCAACCCCAAGTTTGGGAAAGCCGAGTTCTCCGTAGATTAGAACCCAGTTGAGGAATATGTTTATTGCGTTTGCTGCTATTGTAATGTACATTGCATATTTTGTAATTCCTATGCTCTCTGAGAAGTTCCTTATTGCAAAGAAGAGTACACATGGGATTAGAGATATGATGTTTATGTTGAGGTATGTTATTGCATACTCTACAATCTCCTCATCCTGCCCCATATTGTACATGAACGGCACCGTTGAGAAAAGCAGCGCCATTACGGCAAGTACCATAATAAAGTCCAATACAAATGAGTTGAAGAAGTATTTGGCTACGTTGTTATGCTCACCCTTTCCATAGCTCTGTCCTGCGTGTGGTGTCAATCCTTGCGTAAAGCAGATTGCAAAGACCATTCCTATAAGGAAGATTGTGTTTGCAAATGCAACACCTGCAAACTGGGTTGTGCCAAGATGCCCAACCATTATGTTATCTGCAAACTGCACTGTAACCTGCCCGGCTTGCGCCACCATTACGGGGGCTGCCAGAACAAGGTTTCTTTTATAGAACGGAAGATATTCCTTAAATGAAAACATATTGTAAAGATTAGCTCGCAAAGGTAGCATTTTTCCGTATATTTGCAGAGAGAGGGGGGAGGGAAGGTGCAGATGAGGTGTGTAATGCAGGGATTAAAATAGAAAACAGAATATAGTTATGATTGCAGATTATCTAAAAAGAGCTGAGGCGTGGACTGCGCCTGAGTTTGATGAAGCTACCCGTAATAAGGTAAAACAGATGATATTGGAGAGCTCAAATGAGTTGGAGGATGCTTTTTACAGGAATCTTGAGTTTGGAACTGGAGGTTTGAGAGCTGTTATGGGGGTTGGGACCAATAGAATGAATCTTTACACCGTTGGTATGGCAACCCAAGGACTGTCTAATTATCTAAAGGCTAATTTTAAAGATAAGGATGAGATAAAGGTTGCTGTTTCGTTTGATTGCCGTAATAACAGCAGAGAGTTTGCCAGGGTTACTGCGGAGGTATTTGCTGCAAATGGCATTACTGTTTTTCTTTTTGACGAGTTGAGACCTACTCCGGAGTTGAGCTATACAATAAGGCATTTGGGATGCAGTGCAGGTGTCATGATAACGGCTTCGCATAATCCTAAAGAATATAACGGTTATAAAGTGTATTGGGAGGATGGCGCACAGATTACGGCTCCGCATGATACAAATATAGTTAATGAGGTTGCAAAGATTGCAGGTCCGTCTGAGGTTAGATTCAAAGGGGGAGAGGAGAGGATTCATATTATTGGTAAAGAGATAGATGAGGCATATTTAAAGGATATTTTATCTCTTATGCTTTCTCCCGATGCCGTTGCAAGGCACAAGAATATAAAAATAGTTTATACTCCGCTTCACGGGACGGGTGTAAGATTGGTGCCGGAGGCTCTGCGAAGAGTTGGTTTTGAGAATCTTTTCTTTGTTGAGGCCCAAAATGTAAATGACGGTAATTTCCCTACTGTAAAGTCTCCTAATCCAGAGGAGAAATCTGCGTTGGAGATGGCTGTTAACAGAGCTGATGAGGTTGGTGCCGACCTTGTTATGGCAACAGACCCAGATGCAGATCGTCTTGGTATTGCGGTTAGGGACAATGATGGTAAGATGCAGCTTTTGAACGGCAACCAGACGGCCTCTATATTGACATATTATATGCTTACCCGTTGGAAAGAGCTTGGCAAGCTGAATAGCAAAACCTATATGGTCAAGACTATTGTGACTACAGAGTTGCTTGCAAAGATTGCAGAGTCTTTTGGGGTTAAGATGTATAATGTCCTTACAGGTTTTAAATATATTGCGCAGGTTGTGCGTGAGAATGAGGGAAAGATGCTTTTCATTGGAGGAGGAGAGGAGAGTTACGGATTCAATGCCGGAGAGTTTGTGCGAGACAAGGATGCGGTTGTTGCCTGCTCGCTTGTAGCAGAGTGTGCGGCATGGTGCTGTGAGCAAGGTCTCACCCTTTATAGATTACTACAGAGGATATACGATGAGTATGGTTTCTATAAAGAGGCTTTGGTCTCCTTGACCAAGAAAGGGAAGGAGGGATTGGAGGAGATTGGTGAGATGATGAGACAGTTCCGTGTCAATCCTCCTAAAGAGCTTGGTGGTTCTTCTGTAGTTAAGGTAATAGATTACCAGTTTTCTTTGGAGACAGGTCTGCCGAAATCTGACGTGTTGCAGTTCTTTACGGAATCTGGGTGTATTGTCTCTGTTAGACCGTCCGGTACAGAGCCTAAGATTAAGTTCTATTTTGAAGCGAGAGGTTCCGATGCGGAGGATAAGATAAACAGGATTAAGAGATCTCTTAATCTGTAGTTCTGGCAGAGATTTGTACAAAAAAACATCCCGGCAGATGCGTAGTCTGCTGGGATGTTTTCATCTATTTGAACGAGCTGTTATTTAATCTCAATCTGTCTCTGGAGTTTTGCCTCCTCTTTGCAGGTGAACTTAGGCAGCATGATGGAGAGAATTCCATTTTCTACTTTGGCTTCTATCTTCTCTTTATCTACATTATCGGGAAGAGTGTAAGACTGCTGGTAGTTGGTGTATGAAAACTCTCTACGCAGATAATGATTCTTCTTGTCCTCATCCTTATGTTCTAATTTGTTCTCTATGGAAACAACCAAGTTGCCTTCGTTGTCTACATTTACTCTGCAATACTCCTTTTTAACGCCCGGAGCTGCAACCTCCATTATATATTCTTTAGCATTCTCTTTAACATTTATCGAAGGGGCTGTAGCGCTCAAACGTGGTGTCCATTCGTTGTTATCAAAAAACTCATCAAATACTGTAGGAAACCAATTCCTATTCATTACTGGTAACATAACTAAACCTCCTATGTTAATTAATTAATTTTTCTGTTCTTGGATTGCTCAACCTTGTGTTACATGCTATGTATCACTTGGTTTCGCTTTCCAATGCAATGATTTTACAACGTTTGTGCCAGCAGATTTTCTGCCCTGTTTTGAGAAAAAACGGGGAACATTTTGTCATAAAAAATGCTAATTTTTCAGATTTATGCCAAAGTGTCATGGTGTTTTATCCTTTTTTGTGATTTATTTGTTGAATTATGACCTTCCCTGAAAAAGGTTGACACTTTAGAGGTTGTTTAACTGATCTTCTTT
>CAVHKR010000094.1:0-6228 GCA_963636615.1 Acutalibacteraceae bacterium
GGTAAATATAGAATCAATTGGAATAGTACCAAATGGCGCTCCATCTACCTTGTTCTCATCTGCAGGGACATAACCTCTTCCTTTGCCTATTCTCATCTCTATAGTCAACTTTACAGTTGGCTCCATGAAGCAGATGTGCTGCTCAGGATTAAGGACCTTAAATGAGGAAAGACTCTTTGAAATATCTGCTGCAGTAAATTCTTGCTGTCCACTAACATTCACGGTAATCACCTCACTATCCTCGCCTTGCACCATCTGTTTAAAGCGCACTCTCTTAAAGTTGAGCACAATATCAACTACACCTTCAATAACTCCGGGAATTGTTGCAAACTCATGATCAACACCATCGATCTTAATAGAGGTAATTGTAAAACCCTCAATTGAAGAGAGCAATATACGGCGTAAAGCGTTGCCGATAGTAATACCATATCCAGGCTCTAAAGGTCTAAACTCAAATCTACCAAAGGTATCAGTTGAGTCAAGCATTATAACCTTATCCGGTTTCTGAAATGCTAAAATTGCCATGTTTATTAATTTTTATTAGTGTTACGCTTAAAAGCAAGCTTATTATTTAGAGTACAACTCAACTATGAGCTGCTCATTAATAGTCTCAGGTACCTCTGTTCTGTCTGGTAAGTTAAGGTATTTTCCCTCCAATGAGGCTGCATTCCATTCTAACCAAGGGTACTTGTTAGCACGGGCCGCAACACTATCCTGAACAACTTCCAAGCTCTTAGATCTTTCGCGAACACCAATAATCTCTCCCGGCTTAACCAGGGTAGAAGGTATATTACAAACACTACCGTTAAGCACAATGTGACAATGTGAAACCAACTGTCTTGCTGCTGCACGAGTAGGAGCTATACCCAATCTGTAAACTAAATTATCAAGACGGCTTTCAAGAAGCATTACAAGGTTTTCACCCTTTCTTCCTTTCATCTTAGAAGCTTTCTCATATAGGTTACGGAACTGTCTTTCAAGAATACCGTAAGTATATTTTACTTTCTGTTTCTCTTTTAACTGCAGGCCGTACTCAGAAGTTTTCTTTCTCTTCCTTGCAAGGCCATGCTGTCCCGGAGGAAAGTTTTTGCGTTCAAAACTTTTATCCGGACCAAAAATTGGTTCTCCAAATTTGCGGGCGATTTTAGTAGAAGGCCCAGTATATCTTGCCATATTTAATCAATTTTAAATTATTAGGAATTATACTCTACGACGACCTTTTGGTCTACATCCGTTATGAGGAAGCGGAGTTACATCAATAATCTCAGTTACCTCAATCCCTGCTCCGTGAATAGTACGGATAGCAGATTCACGGCCTGCACCCGGACCCTTAACATAAGCCTTAACTTTACGCAAACCTAAATCGTATGCAACCTTAGCACAATCTGCTGCTGCTACCTGAGCTGCGTATGGGGTATTCTTCTTAGAACCTCTAAAGCCCATCTTACCAGCTGAAGACCAACTGATAACCTGTCCAAGGCTATTAGTTAGAGTTATAATCACGTTGTTGAAAGTAGAAGAAATATGGGCCTGCCCATAAGCCTCAACCTTAACAACTCTTTTTTTATTGGATGATCCTGTTTTCTTTGCCATATTCCTATGCTCTATTTAGTTGCTTTCTTCTTATTTGCCACAGTTTTCTTCTTGCCTTTACGAGTACGGGCATTATTCTTTGTGCTCTGTCCTCTTACAGGCAAACCAATTCTATGACGGATTCCCCTGTAACAACCAATGTCCATAAGACGTTTGATGTTCATCTGAATAGTAGAACGAAGTTCGCCCTCTATTTTATACTCTTCTGCAATAGTTTGTCTTATTGCAGCGACTTGGTCATCTGTCCAATCTTGTACCTTGGTATCAAAATCAATTCCGTTCTGACTAAGGATCTTTTTGGCAGAACTGCGACCAATTCCAAAGATATAGGTTAAACCTATCTCTCCACGCTTGTTTTTTGGTAAATCAACTCCGGCTATACGTGCCATAATTATCTTCTTTATCTAAATTATTTACAATTGGAATTATCCTTGGCGCATCTTGAACTTAGGGTTCTTTTTGCAAATCACATATAAACGACCTTTGCGTTTAACTATCTTGCAATCTTCGCTGCGCTTCTTTATGGATGCTTTTACTTTCATTATATTAAGTTTTTATTTGTATCTGAAAGAAATCCTTCCTTTAGTTAAATCATAAGGAGACATCTCTACCCTTACCTTATCGCCGGGCAAAATTCTAATGTAATGCATTCTCATCTTGCCGGAGATATGAGCTATTATCACATGCCCGTTGTCCAGTTCAACCCTGAACATTGCATTTGACAACGCTTCTACTATTGTACCGTCTTTCTCTATCGCCGCTTGTTTTGACATCTTCTAATAATTTAATTTTATTTGTTTTCAATAAATTCAAATGTTGTTAATACCTGTGGTTCTCCATGTTTTACAGCCACCATGAACTCAAAATGGGCAGACTTCATGTTATCGGCAGTGTGAATTGCCCAACCATTGTCGTCTAAATAAACCTCTTTAACACCCATATTAATCATTGGCTCTATACAGAGAACCATATTCTCTTTGAGTTTCTTTCCCTGTCCGGCCTTACCGTAGTTAGGAACCTCCGGAGCCTCGTGAAGCCTTCTGCCTATCCCGTGGCCAACCATCTCCCTAACAACAGAAAAACCGAATTGCTCAACATAATGTTGGATTGTGCTCCCTATATCCCCAATCCTGTTGCCCTCTATTGCCTTTTGGGCACCAAGATACAGAGACTGCTTTGTAACATCCAACAACCGGCGTGTCCTTTCATCAACCTCTCCTACCGGAAAAGTATACGCAGAATCGCCATTGAACCCCTTGTAGACCGTGCCGCAATCTATAGAAACTATATCGCCCTCTTTAAGCTCATAGTCTCCGGGAAAACCGTGGACAACGGTATCATTTACAGATATACAAAGAGTATTGGGGAAACCTCCATAATTAAGAAAACCCGGAACAGCCCCGTTATCCCTTATAAAGGTCTCGGCCAACCTGTCAAGCTCTATTGTCTTAACGCCCGGTTTTATGGCCTTTCCAACCTCTGCAAGGGTTTTAGAGACTAATATCGCGTTTTCCCTTAAGAGTTCTATCTCCTCATCGGTTTTCAGGAATATCATTTCAAAAGAACTATTAAAAATTTTCTAACCCTGACGGCCTTTTAGACGTCCTGTCTTCATAAGACCATCATAGTGGCGCATTAACAGATAACTGTCTATCTGCTGAAGAGTATCCAGAACCACACCAACAAGAATCAACAAGCTGGTGCCGCCATAGAACTGTGCAAACTGGTTGTTCACGCCTAATTTCATGGCAAATGCAGGTAAAATGGCAACCAAGGCCAAACAAATTGAACCTGGAAGCGTAATACGGGACATTATGGAATCCAAATACTCTGCGGTCTTCTTTCCCGGTTTTATACCCGGAATAAAACCGCCGTTTTTCTTCATATCTTCTGCCATATTGGTAGGATTCACTGTAACTGCGGTGTAGAAATAAGTGAACAACACTACCATCAAACCAAATATGAAATTATACCAGAAGCCTGTATAGTTACTAAGTGAGGCGGCTAATCCTCTTGTAGCATCAAAGCTTGCAAATATAATTGGGAATAACATCAAAGCCTGCGCAAAGATAATAGGCATCACACCTGCTGCGTTAATCTTTAGAGGTATATACTGACGCACCCCACCATACTGTTTATTGCCAATAATTCTCTTGGCATATTGAACAGGAATCTTTCTTGTTCCCTGAACCAAAGCAATAGTACCAATTATTACAAGGGCCAAAAGCACCAACTCAACAATGAGCATAAGCAGACTGCCGGAACCGGACTGGGTCTTTGTTCCAACCTCAGCTATCAATGCATACGGAAGCCTTGCAATAATACCAATCATAATGATTAGAGAGATACCGTTACCTAAGCCGCGGTCTGTAATACGTTCGCCCAACCACATTATGAACATTGTACCACCTATAAGAACTATTGTAGCAAATAGATTGAATGAAAATCCTTTAATCAAGAATGCTGTATCTGGCAACTGTGCATGCAGATTTGTCAAATAAGCAGGGCCTTGCAGGGCAAGAATCACAATTGTCAAATAACGTGTCATCTGGTTCAATTTCCTTCTTCCGCTCTCTCCTTCGCGCTGCAGTTTCTGGAAATAAGGAACCATAATTCCCAAGAGTTGAATAACGATTGATGCTGAGATGTACGGCATTACGCCAAGTGCAAAAATCGAGGCATTACCAAACGCTCCGCCGGAGAACATGTTCAACAGACCCATAAGTCCGTCTCCGGTCTGCGCCTGAAGCGCTGCCAACTGAGTAGGATCTATGCCGGGAACCACAACAAAGCAGCCCAGACGATAGACCAAAAGCAAAAGAAGAGTATAGGTTATCCTTTTCCTCAGTTCCTCAATCTTGAAAATGTTTTTTATAGTTTCAATAAATCTTTTCATAAAAGTTATAAGGTTAAATTAGAGTTGTTGAACCTTGTGCAGCTTCTATTTTTGCAATGGCAGACTTAGAGAAAGCATTTGCAGAAACATTAAGTTTTGCCTTAAGTTCTCCATTTCCCAAGATCTTAACCAAATCCTTTCTGGAAACCAATCCAAATTCAACCAAAGTATCTACTGAAATATCTGTAACATTGTGCTTCTCATAGAGAGCCTGCAGGTTAGACAGATTTATCGCTTTGTATTCAACTCTATTCGGATTCTTGAATCCGAACTTAGGCAAACGCCTCTGAATAGGCATCTGACCACCCTCAAAACCTTTCTTGCGAGAGTATCCCGAACGTGCCTGGGCACCTTTATGACCACGAGTAGATGTACCACCGTGACCAGAACCCTCACCACGGCCAATTCTTTTTTCTCTGCCAAGAGAACCTTTAGAAGGGGTTAATGTATTTAGTTTCATTCTTTAAATCTCCTATTAGCTAATTTCTTCAACTTTAACAAGATGTAAAACTTTCTCCAACATACCCTTACGTACAGGATCAAGCTCCACCTCTATAGAGTGATGTATTCTACGGATTCCCAAAGAATACAAACATGCTATCTGATTCTTTGTAGCACCATTTCTACTTTTAATCTGAGTAATTCTAACTTTTGCCATCTGTCTCTCCTCCTTAACCGTTAAATACTTTATTCATAGCAATACCTCTTAATCCGGCAATTGTATAGGCATCGCGCATCTCTGCAAGAGCAGCAACGGTTGCCTTAACCAGATTGTGAGGGTTAGAGGAGCCTTTAGACTTAGCCAACACGTCACGAATACCGGCAGACTCAAAAACAGCACGCATAGCACCACCAGCCTTTAGTCCTGTTCCCTCTGCAGCAGGTTTCATAAATACATTAGCACCTCCAAATTTTCCAATCTGCTCATGTGGGATTGTAGTCTTGTTAAGAGGAACCTTTATAAGATTCTTCTTGGCATCCTCAACACCTTTAGATATAGCAGTGGTAACCTCGTTAGCCTTACCAAGTCCATAACCAACAACGCCGTTCTCATCACCTACAACAACTATCGCTGCAAAACTAAAGTGACGACCACCTTTTGTTACCTTTGTAACTCTTCTAACTGCAACTAGTCTGTCTTTAAGCTCTAGTTCGGTAGTTTTAACTCTTTTTACATTCATATCTGCCATAGTTCCTAGAATTTAAGACCACCCTCACGAGCGGCATCAGCTAAACTTTTAACTCTTCCATGATAAAGGTAACCTCCACGGTCAAATGAAACCTTCTCAATACCGGCTGCCTTAGCCTTTTCAGCGGCAGACTTGCCAACTATAGCCGCAACCTCGGTATTTGTCTTACCCTTAACAGCCTCTGCAAGATTCTTATCCATTGACGATGCGGCAACCAATGTAACGCCCTTAACATCATCTATAAACTGGACATAAATATGCTCGTTGCTTCTGAACACGCTCATCCTTGGCTGTTCTGCCGTACCTTTAACTATCTTACGAATACGATAACGTATTCTCTGTCTTCTTTCTATTTTATTTAAAGCCATAAACCTTCTCCTTATTATTTAGCGCCGGCAGACTTACCAGCCTTACGACGAAGTTGTTCACCAACAAACTTAATACCTTTACCCTTGTATGGTTCTGGTTTACGTAGAGAGCGAATCTTTGCAGCAACCATTCCAAGCAACTGTTTATCTGCACTCTTCAAAATTAAGACAGGGTTAGCAC
>CAVHKR010000095.1:0-6112 GCA_963636615.1 Acutalibacteraceae bacterium
CCTAAGATGGTATCTGAAGATCTTACATGGGAGAGCGTAGCTACTACAAACTTCGGTTTGGATCTGGGATTATTTAAAGGTGATCTTAACGTAACATTTGACTGGTTCCAGAGAGAGACTAAAGGGATGTTGGCTGTAGGACAGACATTACCTCAGGTTCTTGGTACATCTGCTGCATACGAAAATGCAGGTACACTTCGTTCTCGCGGCTGGGAGATTACCTTAGACTACCGCCACACATTTGAGAATGGACTTAATATCTATGGTAACTTTAACCTATCTGATTACAAAACAGTTGTAACAAAATGGGATAATGACACCAAGCTCCTTAACCAGAACTATTCCGGCAAGGAATATGGTGCAATCTGGGGATTCAAGACAGACAGATACTTTACATCAGCTGAGGATGTTGCAAACTCCCCTTCACAAAAACTTCTTGAGAGCGGCAAGTTTGTATATGGTCCAGGCGATATAAAATTCAAAGATATTGACGGTGATAACGAGATAAACTGGGGTAAAGGTACAGCTGATGACCACGGAGATCTTGTTAAGATTGGTAATACAACTCCAAGATACCAGTACAGCTTGCGTTTAGGCGCATCTTGGAAAGGTTTTGACTTAGATCTTTATATGCAGGGTGTAGGCAAAAGAAGCGTTTGGACAACATCTGCATTTGTCATTCCTTTCTCAAGAGGAACAGATGCAATCTATGCAAATCAGATGAGCTATGTTACCCAAGAAGAGATAGCAAATGGCAATATAAGCCAGTCTAAAGATCACCCACGTATGTGGGGCGGTGCAAACGGTGCCCGCGGAAACATTGGTTCATCTATTCTTGCAGGAGGCGGAAGATTCAACTACTATCCTCAGGATAAATATCTTACCAACATGGCATACTTGCGTATGAAGAATATAACATTGGGCTACACCATCCCTCAGAATCTCACTCAGAAAGTTGATGTAGAAAAGGTAAGGGTATATGTAAGTGTCTACAATGCATTTGACATTATCAACCATGCTAATGGGTCCGGTGTTGACCCTGAAATCAATACAGGAAGCGGCATAAATTCAGATTCCGGAGCTTGGGGACGTACAGATCCTATAATGCGTACATTCTCATGCGGAGTACAAGTTACATTCTAATATAAAAAGACAATAGTATGAAAAATAATAAATATATTCTGTTAATGATTTTGTCGCTGATATTTGTAACAAGTTGCGACAAGTTGTTGGATAAAGATCCATACGTGGACTTTACCGATCCATCTTTCTGGAGCAGTGAAACCAACGTTGAAACATACTGTAACAAATACTATGATGAGTGGATAGGTTACGGCAACGGCGGCGGACAGGGAGCATACTACTACCAGACATTGAATGACAACCAGGCTTCATCGGGATTTTCTGAGTTTACAAAGAATGTTCCCGCAACAAACAGCACATGGAGTGCTTCTTATGAAGAGATAAGACGCGCTAACCTTGCCATTGAGAGGATTCCAAATATATCAAGCATGAGCGAAAGTGCCAAGAACCACTGGATTGGCGTTTCTAGACTTTACAGAGCTATACAACATTACAGCATTGTAAGAGAACTTGGAGACTGTATCTGGGTTGACAAATATCTTACAGACTCTAAGGAGGATAAAGATGCTTATCTGTACTCTTCTCGTACAGACAGAGATGTTGTTATGGATAATGTATTGGAGGATCTTAATTATGCAGTTTCTAACATCAACAAGAACGGCAGCAGCAGAACAGCAATCAATGTGAATGTTGCACAGGCTGTAAAAGCAGAAATCTGCCTGTATGAGGGTACATTCAGTAAATACCGTTCAGCTCAAGATGGTCAGAAAGCAGCAGATGCCTCACGTGCAAACAAATACCTAACAGAGTGTAAAACAGCCTGCGAAGCTATTATGAATAGCGGCAGCTTTGCTCTTAACAGTGACTATCAGGCCAATTACAACTCATTGGATCTAAACGGCAACAAAGAGATGATTATGTACAAGAAATATTTGTACGGTGTTCTTGCACACTCTCTTATAGATTACACCTGCTCCTCTACCATGATGAGCGGAATGTCTAAGGCTGCTTTTGACTCTTACCTGTTCAAAGATGGACTTCCTCTCGGGCTTACAGCTGAAAACACTACAGACCATGGCGTTTTGGTTGGCAATGGAGATGATGCAAGATACAACATCGAGAACCTGTTGTCTGTTAGAGACCCTCGTTTGTCTGCATGCGTAGATGCAACTCTTTGCTACCGAGGCAAAGGATATGTCCGTTTTGGAGAAGGTATGGTACAGACCTCATCTACAGGTTATGGTGTTTACAAATTTGATAACAAAAACATTGAGACTATTCGTAGAAACCAGACAAGCTCAAACGAGACAGATGCTCCTTTGTACACCTTGGCAGAGATCTATCTCAGCTATGCAGAGGCATGTGCAGAACTTGGACAGTGCTCTCAGAATATACTTGACTTAACTATCAACAAATTGCGTGACCGTGCCGGCATGCCACACCTTGCTGTTGCTCCTCAGCACGACCCAGCTAACAATATGAACGTAAGCGATCTCCTTTGGGAGATCCGCAGAGAACGTAGAATAGAGATGATGTATGACAAGAACGATCGTTACTGGTCTCTTATCCGTTGGCATCAGTTAGACAAATTAGACAATGTTAAATATCCGGATCAGACTCGTGGCGCGTGGGTTGGCACCGTTACAGGGGAGGCTACTGTTGATTCAGAGGGTTATATAGACTGTGCTAAGGGTATGCAGCGCGTCTATGCTGCCAAGTACTATCTACAGCCAATTCCATCTGGACAATTGGATTTGAATCCAAATCTTGGGCAGAATTACGGCTGGTAGTTAGAAAAACATCTTTAATAGAACAGGGGATGAATCAAATCACCCCCTGTTTTATTTTTAACTTCGTTTCCAATCACTCACTGCACTTAGGCATAACTCTTTCCGCACATGGTCTGCAAATTCATTGTACCAATGAAAAAACAAACTCACGCTCTCTCTCTGATGACAGAATCCTTGTCTCTATAGGGATATAAAAAAGACGCTTCTTTACCTCATTAGACAGATACCTGTTGTTTGCTAGCCGCACACTATCCTTTTCCGTTGTAAAAATGACAGACAACGGATATTTGTCAACCAAGCTGTTTATATTACGCACAGCCCCTTTACCAAAATTGCAATGATCAGGAAAAACAAGGCTGTCCAACACCTTAAAATTCCCCAATATATGCTCCCTGAAATGAGTGTCATTGGCGATTCCACTAAAAAAAACCGCACTCTTTGAATAAAGGTATCTCTTATCTGCCTCAACATCAAACACAGGCAACGGCTCATTATATGCCGTGGCAGCAAAAAAAAGCCTTTGATCCGGTTTAATCATCAACTCCTTTTCCCATACAGGAGTCTCCCTTTCAATGAACTCAGAAGCAGCTAACTCATTGACATACTCATCATCCGAAAAAAATAAAGGCGAATTGGTAACAATTAGACTTTGGGCACGCTTTATCTGTTCCGGCAGATCTCGCAGACGGCCTATCGGCAACAGATTATCATTATACACAGGCCTATTATAACTCATAAGCAACACAGACCTGCTTGGCTTTACACATCTGTGTTGAAAAGCATCATCCAAGATAACAAGAGGCTTCTTACAACCCTGCACTCCGGCAGAATCCTTTACCAACCTCTCTATTCCCACCCTCCTATCCTCACAGACAGCAACAGTAATATGCGGAAACTTATTCTTAATCTGCAAAGGCTCATCTCCCACATTCAAGTAATCTTCGTGGGCATTTACAACCCTATAACCCTTTGTCTTGCGCCTGTACCCTCTCGAAAGCACCATTATATTATACTCCCCCTGAAAATATTCCTCTATCCTCCTTACAACCATCTCCGTAAAAGGAGTCTTGCCTGTTCCCCCAACCGTAATGTTCCCAATACAAATCACTGGCACAGAGTATTCTACGCTCTTTTTTATCTGCCTGTCATATAACAAATGCCTTAGACTGAGCACCGCCCAATAAGGGAACAAAAAAACCTTGCTTTTAAGTGGTAACATACTATAATCAAGTAAATTAATAACTATTCTCCCCATCTTCCCGATACATAATCCAGCAACAGGAGCACCTGCTGCGGATTATTTTCGGTAACCAATCTCATCCTTGTCTCTTTAAAATCCGGCAACGCCTTAAAATAGTTGCTCAGATGCCGTCTCATCTCCAATACCCCAACACGAGGCCCCTTAATCTCAACCGATTTTAGAAAATGCTTCCTTGCAAGCTCTACCTTCTCATTCACAGTAAGCGGAACCATCTCCTCCCCCGTATTAAGAAAATGCCTAATCTCCCTAAATATCCACGGACGCCCATACGTAGCCCTACCAATCATAACACCATCTACCCCATACCGGTCAAACGCCTCCTTTGCCCCCTGTGCCGTTGTAATATCACCATTCCCTATTATAGGAATATACATTCTCGGATTATTCCTCACCTCCCCTATCAAAGTCCAGTCAGCCTCCCCCTTATACATCTGGCAACGAGTCCGTCCATGAATAGTAAGAGCCTTAATACCAACATCCTGTAACCTCTCCGCAATATCTACTATTATCTTGCTGTCATCATCCCATCCGAGCCGTGTCTTTACAGTCACAGGAAGCCTAACCGCATCAACTATTCTTTTGGTTATCTCTATCATCTTGTTGGGGAAACGCATCATACCACTACCGGCACCCCTACCAGCAATCTTATTAACCGGACAACCAAAATTTATATCTATAACATCGGGACCTGCACCCCCTGCCAATTGCGCCGCATTCTCAGCCATTTTTGCCGCCTCCACCATAGCATCGGGAATATGTCCATAAATCTGTATCCCGATAGGCTTCTCATAGTTATATGTTACAAGTTTATGCAACGCTTTCTCCGCATCACGCACCAAACCGTCAGACGGAACAAACTCCGTGTACATCATATCCGCCCCATACTCCTTGCAGATATATCTGAACGACGGGTCTGTCACATCCTCCATCGGAGCAAGGAAAAGCGGTTTGTCTCCCAAATCTATATCACCAATTCGCATACATACATAACTACAACTGCAAAGTTATAACAGAATAAACAACTTCTATTGCATAAAGCCAAAGTTTTTCTAAAAAATTACACTTCCCGATAGCTGTATTAAGATAAAGTAGATACTTTTGCACATTAGTTCTAACAATACACACGTATATGCTAAACAAAGAGATTAAAAAGATAGCAGTACTCACATCGGGAGGCGATTCCCCGGGGATGAATGCAGCAATAAGAGCTGTTGTAAGGACAGCCATCTACAAAGGGCTCGAATGTATTGGCGTAATGAGAGGATATAGCGGCCTTATAAACAGAGAGTTCATGACCATGCAGAGCCACTCCGTATCCAAGATTCTCCAGCATGGCGGTACCATTTTAAAATCCAGCAGATGCCCTCAATTTAAAGAGAAAGAATACAGACAGACAGCAATAGACAACATGCAAGGCTGCGGCATAGACGCCCTTGTTGTTATTGGCGGAGACGGCTCATTCAGAGGAGCTCATCTGCTTGCAACAGAGTTCGGGTTCCCCGTTGTTGGCATACCAGGCACAATAGACAACGACATTTACGGAACAGACTACACCATAGGCTTTGACACAGCAATCAACACAGCAGTATGCGCAATAGACAAGATTAAAGACACTGCAGACTCGCACAATCTCGTATTCTTTGTAGAGGTTATGGGGAGAGATGCCGGATTTATCGGTCTCTACACCTCGTTAGGCACAGGAGCAGAAGCCACCCTTATTCCGGAGGTGCATCCCGACATAGATTCCCTTTGCCAGTACCTTTACAATGAAAGGCGCAAAAACAAGACCAGCGGCGTTGTAATTGTTTCCGAAGGGGGTATTTACGGTTCCGCCATGGAGGTAGCCGAGAAAGTTAAGAAGATTCTTCCCGACTACGAAACCAGAGTTACCACCCTTGGGCATATCCAGCGCGGAGGCTCCCCTTCATGTATGGACCGCGTCTTGGCAAGTGTGCTTGGACACCAGGCTGTTGAAGCC
>CAVHKR010000096.1:0-6092 GCA_963636615.1 Acutalibacteraceae bacterium
AGGATGAGTTTTTTAAATTTTTATTGTAATGTTGCACTTGCTTTTTGACTCTGCCGTTTTGTTATTTTGTTGATTCTTTTGCCATTATTAAGCTATTTTGGATACCTTTGCGGTTTGTATGAAATAATCTTGGAGGCAGGTGCCATAATCGCAAGCGTTGCATTTTCCATGTCATACAATCATATAAGCAATACAGAAACTGATAACAACGAGAGATACGATGAATAAAGAGTTTAAAAGACATCTTATTACGGCCGCGCTTCCATACGCAAACGGTGGCGTTCACATTGGCCATCTTGCCGGTGTATATGTTCCGGCAGACATTTATGCCCGCTTCCTTAGATTAAAGGGGGAGGATGTTAAGTTTATCTGCGGATCTGACGAACATGGAGTTCCAATTACAATAAAGGCCAAAAAGATGGGTGTTACCCCTCAGGATGTTGTAGACAAATATCACAAAATAATAAAGGATTCATTTGCCGGATTGGGAATAAGTTTTGACATATACTCCCGTACAAGCTCAAAGATTCATCATAAAACCGCATCTGACTTCTTTAAGAAACTGTACGATGATGGCAAGTTTATAGAGAAGGAGTCTGAGCAATTCTTTGATGTTGAAGCAAATACTTTTCTTGCAGACAGATATATTATTGGAACCTGCCCTAAGTGCGGCGCAGAGGGCGCATACGGAGACCAATGCGAGAAATGCGGCAGTACTCTAAGCCCCGAGGAGCTGATTAATCCTCATTCTGCCATCAGCGGTGGAGAAATAATAAAGAAGAGGACCAAGCACTGGTATCTTCCATTAGACCAATATGAAGGCTGGCTTAGAGAGTGGATTCTCAACGGCCATAAAGAGTGGAAAACAAATGTCTACGGCCAATGCAAGAGCTGGTTAGACGGAGGACTCCAGCCAAGGGCGGTAAGCCGTGATCTTGACTGGGGCGTTCCTGTGCCTGTTAAAGGGGCAGAGGGAAAAGTACTATATGTCTGGTTTGACGCCCCTATCGGCTATATTTCCAATACAATAGAATTGCTCCCCAATGAATGGGAGAAGTGGTGGAAGAGCGGGGACACAAAGATGGTTCATTTCATAGGAAAGGACAACATTGTGTTCCATTGCATTGTATTTCCTACCATGTTAAAGGCTTATGGAGACGGTTTCATTCTTCCCGATAATGTACCGGCCAATGAGTTCCTTAATCTTGAGGGGGATAAGATCTCTACATCAAGGAATTGGGCTGTATGGTTAGATGAGTATCTTGTTGATTTTCCCAACAAGCAAGATGTGTTGAGGTATGTGCTTTGCGCCAATGCTCCGGAGACCAAAGACAACGACTTTACATGGAAAGATTTCCAACAACGTAACAACAGCGAATTGGTTGCAATATACGGCAACTTTGTAAATCGGGCCATTGTACTTACCCATAAATATTTTAATGGTGAAGTTCCTGCAATAGGTGCTGCCGGTCTGTTGGATATAGACAGCAAGGCTTTAGAGGAGATTCCTGCTATAAAAAAATCTCTGGAAGATAACCTCTGCAACTACAAGTTCCGCGAAGCTCTTAAAGATGCAATGAACCTGGCACGTGTAGGAAACAAATACCTTACAGAGACCGAGCCATGGAAACTTGCAAAAACTGACTTAGACAGGGTAGCCACAATACTTAATGTATCCCTGCAGTTCTGTGCAAATATGGCAATAGCCTTTGAGCCGTTCATCCCTTTCTCAAGCGAAAAGCTGATGCAGATGCTTAACATGTCTGCAAATGAGAACAAATGGGATACTTTAGGCAGGTATGATATTCTTCCTGCAGGGCACAAGATTAATCCTGCAGAGCTATTGTTTGCAAAGGTAGAAGATGCAGAGATTGATGCACAGATAAAGAAACTTGCAGATGCTAAGGCTGCAAATGAGGCCGCAGCAAAAGCTGCCGCCGGCAAGCCTGCTCCTATTGCTCAAAAAGCCGAGTGCTCTTATGATGACTTCATGAGGATGGATATTAGAACCGCTACTGTTCTCCAGGCCGTTAAAGTACCAAAGACAGACAAGTTGCTTAAACTCACCATTGATACAGGATTAGATACAAGGACAATTGTTTCCGGCATTGCAGAGTACTATTCTCCGGAAGAGATAGTAGGCAAGCAGATCTGTATTCTTGCAAATCTTGCCCCAAGAAAGATTAAAGGGATTGAGTCTAAAGGAATGATTCTCATGGCTAAGGATGAGAGCGGCAAGATGCGTTTTGTTACTCCGCAAGAGAGTGTAGACAACGGAGCCACAGTATCATAATAGGAGCATCTACAGTTTCTTCCAGAATCTGTCTGTAATATCTGAGAAACCACCATCCATTGTTTTTTTATACATCCTCTGGTTGGTGGTTCTCTCTTTCAGCCCCCCTAAATGTCTTATATAGGGACCTATCTTAATGTAGTCAAATGCGGATTTATCTATAACAGAAGAGATACGGATACGGCCACTGTACCACCCCACCTTCAGGTTAGGGTGATTTTGGCGTATATATTGTGCCAACTGATTTATCTGCTCCGGAGCGGCATCTCCGCCCATAAAACAGATACATGTTATCTCCCTGTTGTATTCCAATACAAAGCGGTCAAGCTCATCCGTTGTAAGAGGTGTGCCAATATCATCCCACAAGAAACGGCTATGACAGTTGGGGCACCTGCATGGGCAGTTGGAAATATTCACAGACAAAGTAACCTCGTCCGGTATCTCCTGAAAAACAATGCTTGTATTTACATATTTTAACATTAGGCCTTGGCTATGACTCCTTCCTTTTCCAAACTATTCTTTATCCATTCTGTTGCTTCCTGCATAAAAACGCCTTGCAGCCTCCTCCTGACGTTTGGCCGAGAAGTTGCTTACGCGTTTCAGATAACCAATGATACGGGTTATATAATCTATATTATGACTGTGACATACAGGACACTCCTTTAGATAACGCTTGTCTATATGGCCGCAGTCATTACATATTGTGTTTGGTATATTAAAGGTAAAATAGTTACATCCCTCCTTTGCTGCCACCTGCAGCAGCCGGCGGTATTGTACTTTGGTCAGATGTTCAGACAGATTCATGTGCAGAGCAGAACCTCCGGTAAGATGCTCTATATATGGTGCTCCGTGCATCTTGAATTTGTCAATGATATTCAGCGAATCATCCTCTACTGCATAGAAATAGCTGTTGTAGCAATCACGTGGTACAAAATAGCCGTCTTCCCTATCCCACTTGGCATGTTTTACACCAACGTTTTCGGCAGGTATCATCTCGCAGTTGAACAATACATCTTTTGTGCGGTATTGCTTGTTGTACTTTTCAACCAAGCCTAACACTGTCTGTACAAAATTCAGGTATTGTGGGTTATCGGTTATTTGAAGCCCCATAAACTCGGCTGCCTCAACAAGGCCGTTTATGCCAATGGTAAGGTACTGACGTCCTATATTTATATATCCTGCATCAAACAACGGCAGCATCCCCTGCTTCTGCAACTCTTTAAGGTTTTCATTGTAAGCCAACTGAACCTTGTGGCAAGTATCTATAATGTCACTGAGGAACTCTTTATAGTCCATGCCGTTGTTAACAGCGTATTGTATGCAGCGGTTGAGGTTTATGGTAAGCACGCTCTTTGAACCTGTAGAGACTCCGCCAGCTCCCAATGTGTAACTGAAGCCGTTGTCCTGAATCTCGTTTCTCAAACGGCAGCAGGAACTGAGCGAGTCTGCATTGTCGCTCATATAGGTAAAGAAAGAGTGCCCCTCTGCATACATCTCGGCTGTAAAGTCTCCCCACTCCTTGTCTATTACATCGCCATCCTTGCTCAACAGAGCCATGGTCTCAACCGGGAAGGTGAGCACCGCTTTTGTACGTTCTTTGTTAAACCATTTCATAAACCGTTTCTGTAGCCAGTTCAAGCCGTCCCAATCAGGGCAACTGCCATCGGGAAAACGGAACTCTCCAAACAGGCTTTCAAAGTATGGACGGTCGTAGTAAGCTATGTTCCAGAACACAGCCTGATAGTTACGTGCGCCTGTAGGCTGGTTTATAGAGTAGACTATCTGTTCAAAACAGTCGCAGATAACCTTGTCTATGTTTCTTTGCTTTAGCGACAGATCAACTACCTTATTTGGATCTTGCCAGTAATCCTTACCATATTCCAAGCCTATAAAGTAGTTCAGATACATAAGGAACTCCGGTGTGGCACATGCACCGCTCAACATGCTCGACACCATGAACACCATATTCACAAAACTGCCGCAAAACGATTTAAGATTGGTGGGAGCTGTGGAGTTGCCGCCTATAGACATAGTCCCCCCTATCAGCCATGGATACATTGTTATAGAGGCGCAATAATTGGCCAAGCTGGTTTCGTCGTTCTTATAGATAAAATGTTTCTCAAGCAGATCTACATATTTAGTGGCCAGCTCCTTGCCATACATCTTCTTTATGCGGTCTGTAAGCAGACGGCGGTTCAGACGAATAAAGTTAGACTTAGGCAACTCTCCTATGAGGGTTGCTATATTCTTGTGCTCCACATTGGCATTGGCATCATATTTTGAGCCTGTGGCGGCATTGGCTGCATTACAATAGTCAGCAAGGAATTTCATCTTCTCCAGGGTCTCTCTATCCTCTGCATGACGCTGGCGATAGAGCATGAACGACTTGGCTACATGATAGTGTCCCTCTCGCATAAGAGCCTCCTCAACCTGATTTTGCACATCTTCTACCTTAATTCCATCGTACAGATTAAGATGCCCTATTATCTTGGACATTCCGGTAAGATCCACCTCTTCATCTACAGAGGCAAACGCCTTAATAACAGCGTTCATAATCTTGTCAAGCGAAAAAAGATCAGCAGAGCCGTCGCGCTTGGTGATTTTAAAACTTTTATTCCCTGTTGCTTCCATTATATAATATGTGTTTATATTCTCTCATCGCTTCCCTATCCCACGAGTAAAAGCGGTCGTTGTTGAAAGGCAGGTCTTCTGACTGACTCCCGTCCCAATGCCTTCCCGATTCCATATTCAGTGGCCAGAGTGTGTTCAGGACGTTTGGATGGAGCTTCACAGCAGCGGGACTGTTCGGGATTTGCACCCGATTCCCTTTTCATCTGTTTGCCCGAACGGACAAAGCAGAACCATTCCGGAGGCAAATATACAAAAATAGTATAACAGTTGGAATAGTTATCATACAGTATTTATTCAAAACTTTTCTAAGAGACAGATGCGCAGACCAAACTTGTTTTAGTTTTGTTATGGGGCAAAACTGCGCATAAGCCAACACGTATTTCTGATAATGTCTCTACGCTATTCTTAAAAGACAAAGGGGATAACCTGTATGATTTGGTCATCCCCCTTTTCTACTATATACACTGTTCAATATTTTCCTTTCTATTACGTTGCAAAGGTATCTCTTTAGCGAGAGACAGCGCTATTAAAGAGGAAAAACATCTTGCAACAGTTGTGTAGAAAACACTTATTTACAATGTTTTACAAATAGCACAACTTGCAATTATCTTGCAAAACACTTTCATTGTCTATTTACACTACAAATGCTGCTTAAAAGTTTGGTTAATAGATTTTTTATTGTATCTTTGCCGCCCTAAAGGTCTGACCCTACAGATGCAACTGTACAGACCTGTAATTATTATTAATAATCATTAAATTTTAACTGAAGATGTTAAAACAGTACGAGACCGTTTTCATTGCAACTCCCGTTTTGTCTGATGCTCAGATGAAGGAAGCGGTTGCCAAATACATCTCTCTTATACAGGAGAATGGTGGCGAGGTTGTATATGATCAGGATTGGGGGCTTAAGAAATTAGCCTACCCTATTCAAAAAAAGACTACAGGTTTTTATCACCTTATTGAGTTTAAGGCAGAGCCTGCGTTTATTGACAAGTTAGAAACCCAGTACAGACGAGATGAGAGAATCATCCGTTTCCTCACCTTTGCAATGGATAAACATGCAATTGCATACGCTGCAAAGAGAAGAGCTAATCAGGCAGAACAAAAGTAATTAAGGAGGTAAAAATTATGGCAAATCAGACAAACAATGAGATTCGTTATCTTAATC
>CAVHKR010000097.1:0-6090 GCA_963636615.1 Acutalibacteraceae bacterium
CCTTTAATGAGAATCTGCTTATGAGTGTTGCCACCATAGGGGCACTCTGCATAGGGTTTTTACCTGGAGCGGAGACAGAGTATCCGGAGGCTGTTTTTGTCATGCTATTTTTTATGGTAGGCGAGCTGTTTGAGGAGTATGCAGAGGGGAGGAGCCGCAAGTCTATATCACATCTTATGGATATAAGGCCCGATACGGCAAATGTTGAGCGTAACGGGGCCATACATGTAGTTTCTCCTAATGATGTGTCTGTTGGCGAGACTGTTATTGTAAAGCCGGGGGAGAAGGTCCCTATGGATGGTGTTGTAACAGACGGAGCATCTAACCTCAACACAGTGGCTCTTACAGGGGAAAGTGCCCCAAGAGGGGTAAAAACCGGAGATGAGGTTTTATCGGGATGCGTAAATATATCCGGAGTACTGAAAATAAGGGTGACAAAGAGTTTTGGGGAATCTACCGCCTCCAAGATTATAAACCTTGTAGAAAATGCAAGTGAGAAGAGGTCTAAAAGTGAGACCTTCATTGCAAGGTTTGCCCGTGTCTACACTCCTATAGTTGTATTTGTAGCTGTTGTATTGGCCTTTATTCCGCCACTTTTTTATGAGAGCTATTACGGTGCCTTTTCAATCTGGCTGAACAGGGCTTTAACATTTTTGGTTGTTTCGTGCCCTTGTGCTCTTGTTATTTCTGTTCCTCTTACATTCTTTGGGGGAATAGGAGGGGCATCGAGAAGTGGCATTTTGGTAAAAGGGGCAAACTATATGGATACATTGGCTAAACTGGGGGTAGTGGTATTTGACAAGACCGGTACCCTTACAAAAGGAAAGTTTGAAGTTAATGCTGTGCATCCAAACAAATTGAGCGAGGAGGAGCTGTTGCATTTAGCTGCGCATGTTGAGAGATACTCTACTCATCCAATAGCTGTTGCCCTTAGGATCGCATACCCCAAGGAGAGGGATGATTGTAAGGTTGAGGAGATAGAGGAGGTTGCCGGAAAGGGTGTGTGCGGAGTGATTAACGGACACAAGGTATGTATAGGCAATTCTAAAATGATGGAGACTGTTGGGTCTGAATGGCATGATTGTCATAAGGTTGGGACAATAATCCATGTTGCGGTAGATGGTATTTATGCCGGGCATATAGTTATATCTGATACAGTTAAGGAGGATTCTAAGTCTGCTATTGCTTCTCTAAAGGCAGAGGGGATTAACAAGACTGTTATGCTTACCGGAGACAAAAGGGCTGTTGGAGAGTATGTTGCTGCTGAACTTGGTATAGATGAATGTTATACGGAACTGCTTCCGGCAGACAAGGTTGCAGATGTAGAGCGGTTGCTTGATGAAAAACCTGCCGGCAAATTCCTGGCTTTTGTTGGGGATGGTATTAATGATGCTCCGGTGCTTGCCCGTGCAGATATTGGTATTGCAATGGGGGCACTTGGCTCCGATGCTGCCATTGAGGCTGCGGATGTTGTGCTTATGGATGACAAACCCTCTAAGATTGCATTGGCAGTGAGGATTGCAAGACGTACAATTGGGATAGCCATACAGAATGTATGGTTTGCCATTGGCATAAAGGTATTGGTTCTTCTGCTTGCTGCTTTTGGAATTGCCACTATGTGGATGGCTGTGTTTGCCGATGTGGGCGTTACGGTTTTGGCAGTATTTAATGCCATGCGAGCTTTAAAAACAGCTTCTTAAAGGGTTTTAAAATGGTATTTAAACAGAAAAGGTTGAGAGTTGTTCTCAACCTTTTAGTGTCCCGCCAGGGCCTCGAACCCTGGACCCCAACATTAAGAGTGTCGTGCTCTACCAACTGAGCTAGCGAGACATTCACCGTCTGCTTTCGCTTTGGGACTGCAAATGTATGAATATTTTTTCTAACTGCAAATTTTTAGCTAATTTTTGACCTAAAAATTGTATAAAAGATTGCCCCTGTTTTTTCTTCTGTAAAAATGATTACATTTGCAGCCGTTGATCTGCCCGATGTCGGATATTTTTTACCCGTCTGACGTACAGGAATGATAAAATCCTTAGGATTATTTATTGAGAAGAGAAGAATATGAACATTAGAAAGTTATCAGGAAGTTTTATCCTTGCGGTAATGATGCTGGCGGCATCTGTTCCTGCATTTTCTTGGGGCCAGAGGGGCCATGATATTGTTGCGGCAATTGCTGAGGCTAATTTAACGCCTAAGGCACAGGCTGCTGTTAAGAAGATACTTCACGGACATTCTATTGTCTATTATTCGTCGTGGATGGACAATATGCAGAATCTGCCGGAATGGAAGAGCGAGTACCAGAGGACAAAAACATGGCATTATGGCAATGTTGATGAGGGGCTTAATTACGATACCATGCCAAAATGTGAGACAGGTGATGTCTACACTGCTACCACAGAGATTATTAAAGCTCTTAAGGGGGGCAAGTTGAGCGATAGGGATACGGAGTATTATCTTAAAATGCTTATTCATCTTATTGGAGATATGCACTGTCCTATGCATGCCGGACATCTTAGCGATAAGGGGGGTAATTATTTTGATGTTTACTGGTTCAGACAGCATACAAACCTGCATTCGGTTTGGGATACCAAGATGATAGAATCTGCTCATAAATGGAGCTATACAGAGTGGAGGGATAATCTTAATATATTGAATAAGAAACAGATAGATTCTGTTACTGCGGGAACTCCGTACGACTGGTTTGTTCATACAACAGTGTTGGCCCGTAATCTTTATTCGGAGATAAGGCCAAAAGCCAACCTTTCATACGATTATGTGGCCCGGCATACACAGATGCTGGAGGAGCAGCTGGCTAATGCAGGATATAGGTTAGCCAAGGTACTTAACGAGATATTCAAGTAAGAACTTGCTTAAAAGGATATTTCTACGTTATTCTCTGTTTTTTGTATCCTCACGTACCCTTTGGTACGCGCCGGTGGGAAAAACTCGCAAGCCTCGAAATATCACTTTTATGTAACTTTTTAAACATATATTTTTATTAACAATTTGGGGGTGCTCAATTTTTGGGCTGAGATGATACCCTTTGAACCTGATTCGGGTAATTCCGGCGTAGGGAAGAGATGTCATGATAAGGTTGCGTTTTGCAACTTTAACCCCCTGTAAAAAAGGTTTTACAATGAAAAGAACATTTTTTTGCGGGGCATTTTTTTTAATGTCAACTCTGCTTTTGAGCCTAAGCAGTACAATTGTGGCTCACAACAGATCTATCAACTATCCTCTTTACACCAATCCTGCGGCAGATGGCAGGAACCATTCAGATACAGATACAATGTCTGTACAGCAATTGGATTCTATTGTTGTTACTGCAACGGGTATAACAAAGAAGACACCTGTTGCCCATACTACGGTTGGCAAGGGGCAACTTACAGGGGAGTCAGGTAATCATTCCATTCCAATGATTCTTGCACTGCAGCCCTCTGTTGTGGCCACTACTGAAGCAGGAACCGGATTCAGCTACAGCAAATTGTCTGTAAGGGGTTCAGATGATTCGAGGGTGAATATTACAATAGACAATATTGCCCTTAATGATCCGGAGAGCCAACAGGTCTTTTGGGTAAATCTGCCCTCTTTGAACGCCTCTTTGCAATCTATTCAGATTCAGCGTGGTTTGGGAACATCAATGAACGGTCCTGCTGCATTTGGGGGCAGCATTAACATGCAGACGATATCGTCTGCCGGGCAACCTTACGGAAAGGCCGAGTTCTCTTTGGGTTCGTATCAAAGTTATCAGACAATCATAGGTGCAGGTACAGGCAGAACAGAGAGCGGATTCTCATTTGACATGAGGTATGCATATGCCAATAGCAAGGGGTATATATGGAATGCAAAATCCGGATTGAACTCATTGTTTGCTACGGCAGGTTATTTTAAGGGCAATAATTCTGTAAAATTAACTTACATTTATGGAGACCAATGTACGGGAATCACATGGGAGGGTATTTCGCCTGAACAGTATAAAGAGAACAGACGATACAATCCGGCCGGTGAGTATTTTGATGATGCAGGTAATGCACAATATTATGATAATGAAACGGATAATTATACCATGCATCATCTTCACCTTACATACATAAGGGAGTTTAAACTGCCGTTTGTGTGGAAAACAACATTTGCGTTTGTAAAGGGCGATGGCTATTATGAGAACTACAAATATAGGAGTGCTTTTGAGAAATACGGGCTTAAGCCGCAGGTTATAGATAATGTTCTATACAAAAAAAGCGATTTTATTATCCGCAAGCAGATGGATAACAGTAACTATGTGGTAAACAGTATGTTAATGTATAACAGCGGTAGCCTTAAGGCATCTGCCGGAATAACAGCCAATTTATATGATGGCAATCATTTTGGGAATGTGTTATGGTCCAAGTATGACAATAATCTTAGTTTAAGGGATTATGAGTGGTATAGGAACAACGGAAACAAAAAGGAGATCTCCTTCTTTGCAAGGGCTGAGGAGGATGTAAATGAGTATGTTACTCTTTTTGCAGATTTGCAGTACAGATATATACATTATAAGATGCATGGTCCCGATTCTGATTTTGTGAATCTTGATTATTGCAAGGATTATAATTTCTTTAATCCAAAGGTGGGAATAAATCTTAGTGTATCAATGCGCAGCAGGTTTTATTTCTCTGTTGGAATGGGGCATAAGGAGCCTACGAGGGGTGATCTTAAGGATCCTGTGAAGGCAAAGAGTACCAATGCTATAAAGGCAGAGCGCATGATAGATTATGAATTGGGCTACAACTATCTATCTAACAGATTCTCTGCAACTGCCAACATCTATTTTATGGAGTATAAGGACCAGTTGGTTGCATCGGGAAAACTCTCTGATGTTGGTTATGTTATTAAGCAGAATATTCCCGACAGCTATCGCAGGGGTATAGAGCTTTCTTTTGCATACAGGGCTGCCAATTGGTTTAGAGTTGATGCAAATGCTACATTATCAAGAAATAAAGCAAAAAACTTTACCGAATATATTAGCGTATATGATGAGAATTATAATTTGATTGGACAGAAGGAGACTTTTCATAAGAGCTCTAATCTTACGCTTTCTCCAGAGGTTGTGGGTATGATGTTGCTTACTTTTGAGCCATGCAGGAACAGCTCTTTTAGCATAAGTGGCAAATATGTTGGTGAGCAGTATATGGATAATTCTTCTGACGATATTGCAAGGGTGCCGGGGTATTTTGTGTCATCGTTTAATGCTTCTCATACTTTTGAGCTTAATGCCTCTTCTGCAAGGCTTAACCAGAGGTACAACCCATCTGTAAATGTTTCGTTTACTGTTGATAATCTTTTTAACAATAAATATTATTCATATGGTTGGATCTCTAAATCTTATAGCAGGATAGGTGGAAATGATATTATGCAACCTTATATTGGTGTGTATGCGCAGGCTCCAATCAACTTTATGGCAAGGGTTTCTTACAATTTTTAAGGGATGTTGTTGGAGATTGTCGGTTTTGTAACAGGACTTGTCTATCTCTTTTTGGAGATAGGTCAAAAGAGGATTATGTGGGTTGTGGGTGCCTTATCGGGCACCGCCTACATAATCATCTTTATGAATCAGGGGCTGTATGCCAATATGTCTGTTCAGATATACTATCTTTTGGTGAGTATATATGGCTGGCTTTGCTGGGGCAGGCTAAAAAACAGGCGTGGTGCAGAGGTGGATTCCAAAGCCAATTCCAATGCCATCTGCTATAGATATGCCGATATGAAAATCCTGGCATGGAGTTTTCTGTTTTTTGTAATTCTGTCTGCGCTGCTTTTTCTGTTTCTTAAGTTTCTCGATAGGGATCCTATGCCTTTTTTAGATGCTGCAACTTTCTCTCTTAGCATAATAGCAACGTGGTGGTTGAGCAGATGCATTATAGATCAGTGGATTGTGTGGGTTGTTACTGATGTGTCGATTGCCGTAATCTGTTTCGGCAGCGGACTTGTTTTATCGGGAATATTATATCTGCTTTATTCTGCTTTTGCTGTCTACGGCTATTTTTACTGGAAAAAAGTTGGAATTAGACTGTAAGGAGAGGCTTTTAATTTTTTATAGGCTTCCTTGTCTTG
>CAVHKR010000098.1:0-6048 GCA_963636615.1 Acutalibacteraceae bacterium
GGTCTGGACCGCTATTGGCAGTCCTTTGCCAATCTTTACCCCTTTTACATTTGCGTAATGGAATTGTATAGACATTTGTATTATAATTATTTATTATCTGCTGTACCTGTTTTTAAACCTGTAGAATACTCCGAATGAGATAATAAGCTGGTTTTCGTGGGTGTATGTCCAATACTCTTCTGAATAGATTTTTGGGTCATAAAGTCCGCACATTGTATATCTGTAACTTGCGGTAAGGTGCAGTTCCAATGGGTGCAATATGAATGCAAACCCACCGCCACCCATTATGCCGTATCCCCATTTGTGAGGCTCAAAACCATTGGGAATATTTGCTTTCAAATCCCATTCCTGCTTATAACTGAGAAACGGACCGGCTGTGGCCATTACACGCATTTTCCAGAAATCTACTCTGAACAGAGCCTCCATGGTGAGCGAAATATTCTTGTATCTGTCTGTAGATTCTGTAATATTAGGTTCTTTACCGCTCAGCATCGTATATCCGCTTTCGTTATATTCAAGCCCTGTCTGAAACCCAAAATACGGCATGGATTGCCACAGGGAGTGCAGGTAGATATAGTATAGTCCTATATTTTTTGGAGATGTAACGGATTTATGCTTTATATCCTGACTAAAATGCACGTTAGAGGCCGTATATCCCCATTTTACACCTATGAGATGCTGCTTTAGGACGGTACTGTCCTTTACCTTTATAGAGGCCTCTTTAAATGAGTCATACTCAAACTCTTTTAGAATATCCTTTACCTTAGTGGTATCGCTTGCATCTGTCGTATTGTTGCTCTCATTTACAACCTGCGCAGACAGAGTTGTACAGGCTGATATGAATAATATAGCCAAGATAACTGGTGTATATCTCAATCTGTTTGTCATAGGAGCTTTTAATATATTAATGTTCAAATAATTCTTTAAGGTCTATCGTCTGCTCTATATCCATCCTCTCTCCAATCTTGATTATGGCCTCACCGTTTTGCAATCTGTAGAGTTTAACCTTTTCTGGCAGTTTGCCTGCAAGCAGATCTCCCACATCCAAACGTCCGTTGGCATTGAGGTCTTGTGTTATTCTTATAGAATAGCTCCCCTCTTTAAGATATGGGAATAGTAGAGTTGTATCCTTTGTAACGGTATAGCGTCTATAGGTTTTATCTCTTGTGTCATTTATAAGCTCTATGATATATCTTGTGTCTGCATTTATCAACTGAGTGGAGATACTGCTCAACTTCTCATTATTAGGCAATGAGACCTTCAGTTTTGTAGAATCATTGGTGTTGCCGTAAATGTCTTTAAATGCATACTGTGGGACAGAGAGCTCATATTCATTTCCTTTTTTAAATCCATCGAGAGGCATTAATATATAACGTTTGATCTCTGCCGTGTCCCTTTCAAAGCTGTACAAGGCAGTAAACCGTTGCTGTTTTGGGTCTATCATGGTAAAACGCAGAGAGTCCTGCCAGAGCTCTATCAGCGGTTCGGGAAACTCAAGAACAAACCCCTCCTGATCCATTGTCTCCGGATTAGCTTTTAAGGAGATTTCCAAAAGGTCTTTTCTTTTTTGTTGGCCTTTCTGCTTATTGAAATCTGTGTCTTTATCCTTGTTTCTCAATGCTTTAGGTAGTATAAACTTTAGATTTTCTACTGTTGGCACTAAATTGTTGAGAGAGTCTGATTTCAAATACTTAATCCCAACGGCCAGAGTATCCTCTATCATGTTGCCCTCTTTTATCCAGAAGCAGAGGCTGTCTTTTGTTGCATTCAACTGCTGCAACACCCTCGAACTTTTTATCCCCTTGATTGAGAATGAATCAATCTGGACATTGGCTGCACCGAATTTAATATACGCTCCTCTCTCAGACACTCTTTTGTACTCCCTTATATACTGTTTTGTTGTTTTTTCAGGGAACATTACAATCTCAATCTCACTTGGACGTGCAAGACACGCCAGAGTATCTTTCATATCGTATATGGCAAGCTGGGGCATCCCCTTTTTCATTACAACAGATGGGGTATAGAGGGAGTCTATAAATCCAACCTGTTCAAGTCCGGGGTCATACTTGTTGTTATTGTTTTCATCCTTTATTGCATATATTCTATATGGTATATCCTTTATGTTGCGCAGCACAAAGTAACCCCATTTGTCTGTTTTGGTTATAGCAGCAGGCAGGTCGTTGAACACGGAGGAGTCCTTTGCATTATGGTAGAGACTTACAGTAGCCCCCTCAACCGGCAGCAATGTTGTGTAGTCATATACGCTTCCCGATAACATCATGGTATCTATTGAGCTTCCTGTAGAGAATGTATATGTAAAGAAGGGGAGAGGGTTGCTTTCATTGTTGTCTACAATGGAGTTGCCGAAATTCAGGGAATATGTTGTATTGGAATCCAACGGCTCTTCAAATGTAACTACAATGCTTTTCCCTTTTATACTTGTTTTTGGCCTCTTTTTTTGCGGAGGTGAGAGAATGATGTTCTTGGACGGATCCTTCAGTTGTACATACTCGTCAAAGGTAATTGCAATTTTGCCCTTGCTAACAGGGAAATTTATTGCATTTGAATCGGGAAGCATTTTAATCACAACAGGAGGGATAGTATCTTTAGGCCCTCCCGATGGGGTTCCATGTGTGTTTGCACATGAAGATGAATAAATACAGTAAATGGCAAGCATTATAACTGTTAATGACTTGTATATCCTTAGTCTTATATTCCTGTCGGTTTTTAAACATTCTAACATAATTCTACTCCTTTACATCAACTCTTGAAACTGTTTCAATGCTCTTGATTTTTGACATCTTTTTAATGATTATATCAAGATCCTCTGTATTATGCACATACAAATCTATATACCCCTCAAAAATACCGTCATGGGTTTCAACATGTATCTTCCTTATGTTAACATTAAGAACAAGAGTTATATACTCTGTTATATCATTTACAACACCTATGCGGTCAATACCTCTAAAGCTGATACGTGCCAAAAACGAGAGTATTGTATGTTTTGTCCATTTTGCATTTACAATATTGCCTCCGTTTGTAGAAGCCAATGATATTGCTTTGGGACATACCTTCTTATGTACAATTACATGATTGTTTTCATCTATAAAGCCAATTACAGCATCTCCTGGAATCGGCTTGCAGCACTCTGCTACCTTGTATGTAAGGGTCTTCTCTATTGGATTCTCCTTTAGCAGAAAATCTTTCTTCTTGTCTGTTACAGTCTCCAGAGAGCCGTCTGTAATGTTTTTGTCCAACTCCTTTTCAAGAGCCTCCTCTTTAAGTTCTACACCATCTTCCTCCTCCTCTTTATTCTCCTTGTCACCTTTATCACCAAAGAAAAATTTTAAGTTCCAGTACTTTACGAACTTGTTTTCGTTGTTTTTCCTAAGTATTTTATCTAAGTTGGACAGATCTACAAGCCCTACGCTTATTTTTGTGTACAGCTCCTCTTTATTAGTAAGATTAAACTCTACTAACAATTTTTGGATTACCCTTAACTGTGGTTTTATGCCCAAAGCATTCAGGGCATTTTCCAACATCGTCTGCCCCTCTTTTATGTTGTCTTTAATATCGGATTTCAGCGCTTCGTAAATAAGCTCTCTTGTTTTTGGCATGGCAGCATACTCAAGCCATTCACGTTGTACTTTGGCAGAATCTGCCGTAATAATCTCAATCTGGTCTCCGTTTTTGAGTTTGTACGATAGAGGTACCAATTTGAGATTGACCTTTGCGGCTATCGCTTTATTGCCTATTTCTGAATGTATGCTGTATGCAAAATCGATTGCGGTAGCCCCCTTCTGTAGGGATTTTGATTCCCCTTTTGTTGTAAAGACGTATATCTCAGATGCCAACAACCCTTCGTGGAATTTATCCAAGAATTCAAGAGCATTGACATCGGGACTTTCCAATACCTCCCTAACCATGTTAAGCCAGTTGTCAATCTCTTTTTCGGAGTTGTGCACCCCCTTGTAGCTCCAATGGGCAGCAACACCTTTCTCCGCAATCTCATCCATCCTTATTGTTCTTATCTGTACTTCCACCCAACTGCCGGAAGGACTCATGAGTGTACAGTGCAATGCTTCATAACCGTTTGATTTAGGAGTATTTATCCAATACCTTATCCGATCTGTCTTAGAGATGTGATTTTCGGTTATAAGCGAATATATCTCCCAACACTGCTTTCTTTCAGATTTTCCCAGATTCGGCTCAAACACTATTCTTATTGCAAAAAGATCAAACACCTGCTCAAACGGTATGTTTTTAGTGGTCATCTTTCTCCAGATAGAGTAGGGGGTCTTTGTTCTTCTCGATATTGTAAAATTATATCCGGCATCTTTAAGCACCCTCTCTATCGGCTCTATAAACTTGTCTACATCTCCCCCTTTTGTTGCATTCAACTCTTCGAGTTTGTCCACTATATATTTATAGGCCTCCGGCTCCCTGTATTTAAGCCAGATGTTTTCCATTTCGGATTTCATGCTGTAAAGGCCAAGCCTAAGGGCAAGCGGAATAAAAATGTACATTGTTTCGCTCAATATCTTGTCCTTCTTACGTTCCGGCATGGAATCAATGGTACGCAGGTTATGTAACCGGTCTGCAAGTTTTATGAGAATAACACGTACATCATCGTTCAGTGTGAGCAGAATACGCTTAAAGTTCTCTGCCTGCATGGACTTTTCAACTTTTTCCCTCTCCTCCTTGCTGAGAGCAGCATTCTCTTTCTCCGTATGCTTGCTGTCCATTGCAGACTTTATCTTGGTCAATCCATCTACCAAAGAGGCAATCTTTGCTCCAAACAGTCTTTCTATATCCTCTACCGTGTACTCAGTATCCTCCACTATATCGTGCAATAATGCTGTTACTATAGATTTGTAACCGAGACCTATCTCCTGAACCACAATTTTAGCAACTGCAATAGGATGAATTATATACGGCTCTCCCGAACGTCTTCTTACCCCTTTGTGTGCCTCATTTGCAAATTCAAATGCCTTTATGACCCCCTCATACTCCTCCTGATTTGCACAACGTTTGAGCGCAGCAAGTTTCAATGACTCAAACTCTTTGTTAATGAGCTCGTTATCCTCTTTAGTAAACGTTTTATTCATAAGTTCATCAGTTTTTAACTAAAATAGCAGATCCCTTTTTCCGGTTTTAATTTGGTTTAGTCTCTCTTTTACTCTCTCCTTTTGAGCATTATCGGGAAGCATCTCCAACTCCTTTTCTATCAGATTGTAACCTGCCTCTTTTGTTTTTGCGGAGGAGTAGTCCTCCATATATTCGGCCAATGTAAGCATGGCGTTAGGGGTGCAGAATTTCTTTATAAAGCCGGGAATGGCATACTCCATAAAATGCTCTCCGGTTCTTCCAACTCTGTAACAACTGGTGCAGAAACTTGGTATAAATCCTCTTGTGAGCAGCCAATGGATAACATCATCCAATTCTCTTGTATCTCCTACCTGAAACTGCTCTCTGTCTAATTCCTGCGGTTCATCCTCTCTTTTCTCATATCCGCCAATCTCCAGCTTTGTACCTGCATCTATTTGAGATACGCCAAACTCTATGACATCGTTGCGCACATTCTTATTCTCTCTTGCGGTCATTATAAGACCTGTATATGGAACAGCAAGCCTTAATACAGCTACCAACTGTTTAAAATGTTCATCGCTTACCCTATAAGGGAGGTCTATATTCAGATCTTGGGCCGGCTGTATTCTTGGAAAGCTTATGGTATGAGGCCCCACTCCGTAACGGGTTTGCAGATGTATGGCATGAGCTACAAGTCCAAGTACCTCAAAACGCCAGTCGTACAGACCGAAGAGTGCACCAATGCCCATATCATCTATTCCGGCCTCAAATGCCCTGTCCATTGCGTTGAGTCTCCACATATAGTCCCCCTTTATGTCCCCTGCCGGATGGTATTTTGTATACGTTTCCTTATGATATGTCTCCTGAAAAACCTGAAATGTGCCAATTCCGGCAGCTTTGACTGTTTTGTACCCCTCTATATTCATTGGCGCGGCATTTATGTTAACTCTCCTTATC
>CAVHKR010000099.1:0-6027 GCA_963636615.1 Acutalibacteraceae bacterium
GGTCTGTAACGGCGTTTTTTGTCTTTTTTCACCTCTACAAGTGTCAAAGATGGGATATACCTAAAATCATATATCCATAATCCTCAGCCTTATTTTTTTCTTAATCTGGGCAAAACCGTTCCCATACACATTCATCGCAGAGGTTACAGATATGAATACATTTGCATCTATCTCCTTTGCAACGGATGTAATCTGATCCATCTGAATTTTTCTGGCAATGACAATAAGCACTTCACTCTCCTTTTTAAGGTACCAGCCTCTTGACCGTACCGCTGTTACACCACCATGCACCCTGTTTACAATTGCATCTGCAATCTCATCATATTTCTGGGAGAAGACAAGCATCTGTACGCTCTGATTGTTGCCTGTAAGAAGCGCATCAACCATGAACGAAAAGGAAACCATCTGCAAATAGCCGTAGACCACATCCTGCAAACCACGTCCAGGAAGGAAGATTATAGAGCCTATTATGATAAGGTCACAGTAAAGAAACACCTTCCCTGGTGAGATCTCTCTATACTTGGATATGATAAGGGCAACTATATCCGTTCCGCCCGTACTCCCACCATTCTTAAACACCAAAGCTATACCAATAGCACCTATTGTTCCTCCTATAATTGCATTTATGAAGACCTCTTTAATATCTGAGATATTGTTGATCCACTCCATATCGGGAAGAATCTTAAACAGGACAGACGCTAAAAGGAAACTGTAGACCGTCTTAAAGCCGAACCCCTTTCCAAGCACAATTGTTCCAACTATGAGCAGCCCAGCATTAATGGTAAAATATGTATAGGCAATAGGAATTCCCGTTGCAAACTGCACTATGGTGGCAATGCCGGGGAGAGCACCTCCCGATATTCCCTTGGAACTTACAAAGGCTATCCAGCTTGCACAGTACAGAAATACCCCTATACTTATTATTGTGTACTCTTTTATGGTTCTAAAAGTTCTTCTTTTAGCAGGTGTTTCATTAGCCATAACAAAATAATTTATACAGCAAAGCCACCACACAGATGAATCAAACTCTGTATAGTGGCTTATGCATAATCTATTTAATACAATTCCTGTACATCTTAACAAACTATGTTAATAATCTTTGACGGGACAACCACAACCCTCTTTATTGTACCTCCGGCAAGATATTTTGCGGTATTCTCATCTTTTCTTATAATCTCCTCCACCTCTTTTGGTGAGAGAGATTTAGAAAGATTTATCTTAAACCTCATCTTACCGTTGAACGACACAGGATACTCAAAGTTGTTCTCTACAGTGTACTCTTCTATGTACTTAGGGAATGCAGCAAAAGAGATACTCTCCTCATGTCCGAGCATGCTCCATAACTCCTCTGCAATATGAGGCGCAAACGGAGAGAGCAGAACGGTAAACTGCTCAAGAATCTCACGATTATTGCACTTTAGCTCCTGAAGCTCGTTCAGTGCTATCATAAAGGCACTTACAGATGTATTATATGAGAAGTTCACTATATCTGTCTCTACCTTATTGATAAGTCTGTGCAGTGTCTTTAATTCTGCAGCAGAGGGCTTTGTGTCTGATACATAAAAGTTTCCATCCTTATCCTGAAACATTCTCCAGAATTTTTTAAGGAATCTGTGTACACCGTCTATCCCCTTTGTATCCCAAGGTTTGGATTGCTCCAAAGGACCCAAAAACATCTCATAAAGACGCAAGGTATCGGCACCATAATCGTTACAGATATTATCGGGATTAACAACATTGAACATAGACTTGCTCATCTTCTCAACCGCATAACCGCAGATATACTCCCCATTCTCAAGAATAAACTCCGCAGTCTCAAATTCGGGTCTCCACCTCTTAAACGCCTCTATATCCAATCTGTCATTGCAGACAATGTTTACGTCAACATGAATCTCCGTTGTATCATACTTGTCTTTAAGTCCGTAAGAGACAAATCTGTTTGTATCCTTAATCCTGTACACAAAGTTAGAACGGCCCTGTATCATGCCCTGATTCACAAGTTTTTTAAATGGCTCTTTCTCCGCAACATAACCTAAATCATACAAAAACTTGTTCCAGAAACGAGAGTAGATAAGATGGCCTGTTGCATGTTCAGTACCCCCAATATAGAGGTCTACATTACGCCAATACTCATCCTCATCCATCCCCACAAGAGCCTTGTCATTATGAGGATCCATATATCTGAGGTAGTACGCACTGCTCCCTGCAAAACCGGGCATTGTACTGGTCTCCAACGGATAACCTTTATAGTTCCAATCCTTGGCTCTTGCCAAAGGCGGCTCACCGGACTCCGTTGGGAGGAATTTGTCTACACTTGGCAGAGTCAGCGGAAGGTCATCCTCCTCAACAGGGGTAGCCACCCCATCCTTATAATATATAGGAAACGGTTCTCCCCAGTATCTCTGTCTAGAAAAGATAGCATCTCTCAATCTATAGTTTATCTGCCTGTGCCCTATCCCCCTCTTCTCAACCTCATCTATAGCCGCAGGAATTGCCTCCTTTACACTCTTGCCGGTAAGGAAGCCGCTGTTTATCATTATCCCCTCCTTGGCATCAAAACTCTCATTTGATACATCACACCCCTCTATAAGAGGTATTATAGGGAGATTGAACCTCTTTGCAAAACTGTAGTCTCTGCTGTCGTGCGCAGGAACCGCCATAATTGCGCCTGTTCCATATCCCGATAAAACATACTCCGACACCCATACAGGAACCTTCTCCTCCGTAAACGGATTTACAGCATACGAACCTGTGAATACACCCGTCACCTTTCTTGTCTCCGCTATTCTCTCCCGCTCAGTCTTCTTTGCCGCCATCGCAAGATACTCCTCTACAGCCCCCTTTTGCTCAGCCGTAGTAAGCTTTTCAACCCACTCACTCTCCGGAGCAAGCACCATGAATGTTACTCCAAATACAGTATCTGCGCGAGTGGTAAATATAGTCATATCATACTCATGACCTGTAGAAGGGTTCTGCACCTTAAAAATCATCTCCGCACCCTGAGATTTTCCTATCCAGTTGCGCTGCATCTCTTTTAGGGCATCGCTCCACTCAAGCTGATCCATATCGGCAAGCAGTCTCTCGGAGTAGGCAGAAACTCTCAATTGCCACTGTTTCATCTTCTTCTGAACAACAGGATACCCTCCACGTACAGAAAGCCCCTCTTTCACCTCATCATTAGCCAAAACAGTCCCCAATGCAGGACACCAGTTCACAGCCGTCTCCCCCTGATAGGCTATCCTGTAAGCCATGAGTATATCAGCCTTCTCCACTAAAGAAAAATTATTCCATTCATCTGCCGTAAAGCTTTTCACCTCTCCGCAAGCCGCATTTACCTTTGCATTGCCGGACTTGCAGAAAATCCCCTCAAGCTCCGCTATAGGCTCCGCCCTTTCCGTATCCTTGTTATACCAGCTCTTAAACATCTGCAAAAAAGCCCACTGAGTCCATTTATAATAGTGTGGATCACACGTTCTTACCTCCCTGTCCCAATCATACGAGAATCCTATCTTGTCCATCTGGGTGCGGTATCTTGCAATATTCTGCTCCGTTGTTACCGCAGGATGCTGCCCTGTCTGTATGGCATACTGCTCTGCAGGTAATCCAAAAGCATCATACCCCATTGGGTGAAGCACGTTAAAACCCTTCAACCTCTTGAATCTGCTATAGATATCACTGGCTATATAGCCAAGAGGATGTCCTACATGAAGCCCTGCTCCCGATGGATAAGGGAACATATCAAGTACATAATACTTGGGCTTTGACGTGTCCGTACCAACCTTAAAAGTTTTATTGTCGGCCCAATATTTCTGCCATTTCTTTTCGATCTCGTTAAAATTGTATTCCATTGTATATTGTATCGTAGTATGTTTCTATTTTTACAAATGTGCAAAATTAACCTTTTATTGTTAAAAAGCGTACTTTTATATTCAGGCACGCTCACAGGCAGACTCATTCTTTTATCTCAAAAGCCTTAACTATCTTTCCCACAAGAGGATGCCTTACAATATCCTCCTTTGTGAAATTTGTAACGGCAACACCCTCTATGTCACGCACAATCTCTATACACTTAGAAAGACCTGAATCCTCCTTATTAGGGAGGTCTATCTGGGTCATATCTCCCGTTACAATGAATTTTGAATGATTACCCATCCTTGTAAGAAACATCCTCAACTGCCCTATATTGGTATTCTGAGCCTCATCTAAGATAACAAATGCGTTTTCGAGCGTTCTTCCCCTCATATACGCAAGCGGTGCAATCTGAATAGTTCCATCCTCCATATACAGTTTCAGTTTCTGAGGCTGAATCATATCTATAAGAGCATCGTACAACGGCTGCAGGTACGGGTCAAGCTTATCCTTTAAATCTCCCGGCAAAAACCCCAACTTCTCTCCCGCCTCAACAGCAGGCCTGGTAAGCACAAGTCTCTTTACCTCCTTGTTTTTTAGAGCTCTTACAGCCAAAGCTATAGCCGTATATGTTTTTCCCGATCCGGCAGGCCCAAGAGCAAATATCAGATCGTTGTTAAAATAATCATCTACCAATTTCTTTTGATTCTTGGTTCTGGCACTTATAGCCCTGCCATCACTGCCATATACAATTACACTGTTAAAATCCTCCTCTACACTCTCTCCGCTATACCGTGCAGCAGATACAGATTCCCTATCGGACAAAAAGGTAACCCTACTACCTGTCTGTACAATATTTTTCTCAACAGACTCCACATCATCCATATCTAATTTTCGCTTCCTCATCCTCTTGGCTACCAATTCATTAATCGCTGATTCAAAATGAGATATATCTGCATACCCCCCCTTAAGCATTACTCTGTTACCCCTTGCCACCACCTTTAGTTGAGGGAAATTTTCCTTTAGTCTCTCAAGAAACCTATCATTCACTCCATAAATCTCAACGGGATCAATAGCCTCCAATTCAATAGTTTTTTCTGCCATTATTCAATATTTATAACTTTGTACTATTACAAGTATTTAAACTCCGCATCGCCTGCTCCATCTTATCAACAGCCTGCCTCACCTTCAACTCATTTACAGCATCATCAGGCCTGTACACCCCATTGATAATCCCCATAACAGGCACAACCGTAAAACCACGTTCAAACTCCCCGGCCTTAAAACACCATAGGTAATTTACAAAAGGCTCCAATACCCTTATCCTGCCTGTAATCCTCTCCTTTACAATCTTTATAGAAACCACCATTGCCATCCTTGTAAGATTAGGGGTATTCTGGTTAGATATAAAATTCCCCAAAGAATAAAAAACAGCACTCTGCAATGAGCCATCTGCATTATAGCTAATCTCGTAATCCTGAGGAAGATGAGGATGACTGCCTATTATAAAATTTACCCCATGTCCAAGCAGCATTGCCGCCCACCTGCGTTGCACCCCGTTAGCCCTGTATTCATACTCGTTTCCCCAATGAGGCACCGCAATAACAATATCCGCACCGGCCAACTTTGCCTTTTTTACAGATTCAATAACCTTTAGAGAATCCATCACATTAACAAAGAATGGCTTCTCTACACGGTTCCCATTTGTACCATATGTAAAATTCACAAACGCAACCTTCACCCCCTTTACAACCCTTATATATGGCATATACGGAACCGTATCCTTGCAACATCCGGTGTAAGGATACCCTCTCTGCTCATAATAGGACAATGTTTTCTCTAACCCCTGCACGCCATGGTCTGCTATATGATTATTTGCCGTAAAGAAGAGACTTACCCCATTCTCATACGCTGCATCCGCAATACTGTATGGTGCCCTAAAGCGTGGGTAACCCATATACGGCCCATCTCCAAGTGTAAACTCCATATTTACAGCAGTTATATCAGAGCCACAAAACAGCTCCTTTACATATTTGAACGTATGAGAATAATCAAAATCACTGCCTGTTGCCGCACCTAAAGTTTTTGCAGACTGAATCTGCGGATAATGCTGCATCAGATCACCTGCAAACGTAACAGTCACCGTATCGCAATAAGAAAACGGAAAAGAGAGATGCG
>CAVHKR010000100.1:0-5764 GCA_963636615.1 Acutalibacteraceae bacterium
ATTGTGATATATATGTTAAGTGTCACCTGTTTTACTGTTTAACCGGCCATGAATAATGAAAGATTGTGTTATATTCGCAAGTGATATTGGAAACTCAAAGATCCAATCCGGTTATCATATTAATATGGGAAAAGAGAGTGAATTTTCTTCTTATGCAAAAAAAGACTACGCAGCATTTGAGCAGATCTACAATACGCACCAGAAAAGGATAACTTGCTTTGCGCATTGTTATATAGGCAACTGGGAGGAGGCTCGCAACATTACACACGATGTATTTGTCTCACTGTGGAAAAGGAGAGACACATTGGACTATGATAACAATATATTACCATTCCTGTATACATGTACAAGGAACAGTTGTCTCAACTATCTGCGTAAGCAGAACTACCAAAAGCAATATTCGGAATATACGGTTAAGCAGAAAACAGATTATCTTAACAGGGTTGCATTAGAGAATAGCAACTCCTTAGATATATACAACACAGATATAGAGCAGATATTCCTAAAGGGTATAAACAAGATGAAGCCAAAGGTAAGGCGAACTTTTCTGCTTAGTAGAATGAATGGGATAAAGAACAAACAGATAGCATTAGTTGAAGGAATAACAGAGAGTGCAGTTGAAGCAAGGATAAGTTCTGCATTAACTGTTATGAGAAAACTACTAAAGGATTACCTTTAACATATACAACAAACAACATTGCAGGTTATGAAGAAATATACACTTATAAAATTTTTTAAAGGAGAGGCAACTGAGGTAGAGATAGACTCCATTATTGAGTGGATTAACAGATCACCACAAAATATGGCCTATTTTGCACGGCAAAAATCTCTCTACAGTGCACTTGAATCTACACAGTTTGAAGAGGAGTCCGTCAAAAATGCAAACGCCCCGGCCAAAAAGAAAACCTATCTTTCAATAACCAAATATGCTGCAGTAGCAATTGTTGCAACTATCTGTTTCCTTGCGGGTTTATGGCTCAATAACCTCAACGACGACAACAACAAGGATATTCAACTTATCACCGAGACAAAGACGTTTGCTCCGTTAAAGCACAGCCTATACACAGAAAAGGGTGTTAAAGGCTTTATTACGCTTCCAGACAGTTCTCGTGTCTGGCTTAATTCAGATTCCAGGATATCCTATCCCGATGAGTTTACAGGAGAAAAGCGCATTGTAAGTCTGAGCGGAGAGGCATATTTTGAGGTTGCTAAAGATTCACTGCACCCAATGGTAGTACTTACTAATAAGGATTTTATGGTTGAGGTTCTTGGAACAACTTTCAATATAAGAAGTTACGAAGATGATGCAACCGCAGAGACAACATTGTACACAGGAAAGATCAAGATGCACTACAAGGACCACACGAGCAGCAAAATCAAAACAACAGATTTAAAGCCAAATGATTCATTCACATACACCAGCACATCACGTACCCACAAGCAGGCTATTGCACCAAAACCGGAGATACAGAGGGCATGGAAAGATGGTTCGCTTATATTTGACAACACATCAATGGAGGATGTAATCAAGCGTTTGGAGAGATGGCACGGCACAAACTTTATTGTAAACGACAACAGCATATACAAACGCAAGTTGTCCGCCACATTCACATCTGAATCTATAGTACAGATTATGGAGATTATCCAGATGGTTATGCCTATAACCTATAGCTATAACAACAACACAGTTACCATAAATTAAAGAATCCAACTGAAAAGGTACAACTTTATATACCACTTCAATTGGATTTTTATTGTTTTTTATCGGGAAGCGAAAACTATTTTTTAAAAGTATCTTTAAGTCCTGTCGTTCTGTTGTAGACAGGTTTTTCCTCTGTAGAATCCTTATCTTTTACAAAATATCCCACACGCTCAAACTGCACAGCTATGCCTGATTTGTCGTTGGCAAGGGCAGGCTCTGTATAGGCTGTCTTTACAACCATCGACTCCGGATTAAGATAATCTTTGTAGTCTTTGCCCTCCGGTATCTGATCCATGTACGGCTCGGTGAAAAGTTTGTCTACAAGGCGTACCTCAACCGGTTTGCAATGTTCTACGCTAACCCAATGGATTGTACCTTTAACTGAACGCCACTCACCTGTACCCGGACGTGTTGAAAGGTCGCATGTACATCTAATCTCGGTAATCTCTCCGGTTGCATCCTTTATAACCTCCTCACACTTGATTATGTAGCTGTATTTTAAGCGAACCTCCCCTCCCGGTTTTAAGCGGAAGTATTTCTTTGGCGGCTCCTCCATAAAGTCTTCGCGCTCTATGTACAGCTCGCCGGTAAACGGTATTGAACGCTTTGCTCCATCGGGGTCTGCAGGGTTTAGCGCCCCCTCAAAATACTCCACTTTTCCCTGTTCCCAGTTGGTTATCACCACCTTTACAGGGTTAAGCACCCCCATATATCTGTTGGCACGTTTGTTAAGGTCATCCCTTACGCACCACTCCATAAGTGACAAATCTATGGTATTGTCTCTCTTTGCAACACCAACCTTCTCTGCAAACATCCTAATACTCTCCGGAGTGTAGCCTCTTCTTCTTATACCGCAGATGGTTGGCATACGAGGGTCATCCCATCCTGTAACATATCCGTTCTTTACAAGCTCCAACAATTTGCGTTTGCTCATTACAGTATATGTTAGGTTAAGACGTGCAAACTCATACTGATGAGATGGAAAAATTCCTAATTTCTCTATAAACCAATCATATAGAGGGCGGTGTACATCAAATTCCAAAGTACAGATTGAGTGTGTTATATGCTCTATGGAATCACTCTCTCCATGTGCATAGTCATACATTGGATAGATACACCACTTGTTGCCTGTGCGGTGGTGGTGCGAATAGTTTATCCTGTACATGAGAGGGTCCCTGAATAGCATATTAGGGTGTGACATATCTATTTTTGCCCTTAAAACCTTCTCTCCCTCCTTATATTTGCCCTGCCTCATCTCTTCGAACAGTTTCAGATTCTCCTCAACAGATCTGTCTCTCCACGGACTGTTCTTTCCTGGAGTACTTACTGTGCCTCTGTTCAGCCTTATCTCCTCCTGTGTCTGATCATCTACATATGCAAGCCCCTTCTTTATAAGTTCCTGCGCCCATATATAAAGCTGTTCAAAATAGTCCGACGCATAAAACTCGTTTGCCCACTCAAAGCCAAGCCATTTAATATCCTCCTTAATGGCATCTACATACTCTACATCCTCTTTTGTAGGGTTGGTATCGTCAAAACGGATATTTGTCTTCCCTCCATATTTCTTAGCCAATCCAAAGTTAAGGCAGATGCTTTTTGCATGACCTATATGCAGATAACCGTTTGGTTCCGGAGGAAAACGGGTTAGAATGCTCTCGTATTTTCCGCTTTCGAGGTCTTTAGTTATAATCTCCTCTATAAAATTAAGTTGCTTTGGCTCTGCAGTATCTGCACCGTTTGCATTTTTATTAATGTCTTCCATAAAAAATGCTTGTTTATATAGCCGTCTCTATTTTGAAGTTGTTTAAATTTCATGTAGTTGTCCTTTGAACATCAAAGTAGCCTCATCTATTTTAAACAACATCTCATGCCATAATTCAATTTTCCGTTTATGGTTAAGAACAGCTTTATGGTTATACTTCTTTTTCAGACTGCAAATATACATAGAATGTGCGTTTTTCAGTGAAAACGGAGATTGTAATTTTTAAATAATGACTATTTTTGTAAAAAACTATTTGTATGATTAAATCCATGACAGGCTATGGAAAGGCCGAATGTATTCTTCCGGAGGGCAAGATTGTTGTTGAGATTAGGTCTCTTAACGGGAAGAGTGCAGATATTACTTTAAAATCGCAACTTATTCCGCGTGAAAATGAAATAGATGTAAGACAATACATTGCCAAAGAGCTTAACAGGGGCAATATAGATCTGTTTGCCAATTTTGAACAGAATGAGGCAGATACAGGCAAAGTAATTAATCCATCTGTTTTTGCATCATATTACAGGCAGATTTTATCGCTGAACAAGACATTAAAGGAGAATAGCCTGCCCGTCTTAAATATCAGCAACGCAGACGAAGCAGGAATCATTGCTGCTATTTTAAGGCTTCCCGATAGCATTGAAAGCAAAAAGCAGGAGATTTCCGAGGAGAATTGGAGCCGTTTGTCCAACGCAATAAAGGAGGCTGTGGCAAATCTTAACGAGTTTAGAGCCAAAGAGGGGGCAATCCTGTATGACGATGTTACAAAGAGGGTTAAACTTATTGAAAGTTGGGTTGCGGAGGTTGAGAAATATGAGATGGAGAGAATATACGCTATTAAGGAGAGACTTAATACAAGACTCGAAGAATTAGCGGCTATACCGGATTCCAACAGATTGGAGCAGGAGATCATCTATTATATAGAGAAACTTGATATTAATGAGGAGAAGGTTAGGCTCAGACAGCATTGCCGCTATTTTATGGAGACAATAGACCACGAACAATATCCGGGAAAAAAACTTGGTTTTATTGCCCAGGAGATGGGGCGTGAGATAAACACCATGGGTTCTAAGGCCAATCACGCAGAGATTCAGAAGTGGGTTGTTAAGATGAAGGATGAGTTGGAGAAGATTAAGGAGCAGTCCCTAAACATCTGTTAAAAATTGTATGAAAAGGCAACTGCTGCGCTACGCTTGCTTCGTATAGCCTCATGCACGGAAGTAAACTCCGGCATACTAAGCTTTACAATCCTTGCATTTGCACTTTTTATACATTTTTTGAACAAGGAATAGTTATTTATTTAAATATTATTAAGTTATGAAAGCTAAATCAAAAGAACACTTAACTGAAAAAGGTCTTAAAATTATGATTGGAGTAGATTTTGAGGGGGCAACAGATGTTGTTACTTTTGATGAGATCTATAACAATCATCCTTTCTTCTGGCGTAATTCAGACCAGCTTACAAATGAGGTTAACGCAGCAATCGAGGGGGCTTTACAGGCAGGGGCAACAGAGATTGTAGTTAGAGACGGACACGGTGCAGACCAGAACCTTAACCCTGCACTGCTCAATAAGAACTGCATATATGTTAACGGACGCAAGCCAGGGTGCTGTGAGACAATGGTACTTGGCATAGATGAGAGTTATGACGCTCTAATCTTTATTGGTGCTCATGCAATGGCAGGAAAGGAGAATGGTGTACTCTCTCATACAATGTCTCGCAAGGTCATAGACTACAAGTTGAACGGTATATCCATGGGTGAATGTCCATACAATGCACTTTATGCCGGACAATTTGGGGTTCCTGTTGTTTTCATAAGCGGAGATGATGTTACCGCAGAAGAGACACGTCAATTCTTTGGTGATATTGAAACAGTTATAACAAAAAGAGCTATTGGCAGAGTTGCAGCGGCAAACTACAATCCTAAAGAGATATGCAAAAGGATAAGAGACAGGGTTAATCTTGCCATTGAGACACTGAAAGAGGATCTTATTGCTGCAGAGATAGACGGAACTCTCGATGACTTAAAAGCAGGAAAGATTCCTTATACCTCTGCAAAAGTCCTGAAAATGGCTCCTCCGTACAAAATGGAGGTGTGGATGGCCGCAGAGAATGATAGTAAAGAGGTTGCTGAGTACTATACCTCTACTTCCGAGTCGTTGTATGAGGTGATGCAGGAGTTTTGGCGTCATATTTAGTTGTTCTTTCTATTATTGTAATTAAAGTGAGAGATAATGTTAAAGAGGGTATTTACATCTGTTTTTGTTTGCGCTTTACTGTTGCAAGGTTGTTCTCCTCAGGC
>CAVHKR010000101.1:0-5746 GCA_963636615.1 Acutalibacteraceae bacterium
ATCTAATATAGAGAAGACAACTCTTGGAGATATTGATGCTCTTGCCGCTCTTAAATCTGAGATGGAGAAGAATCAGAGTAAGTAATTGATGGAATTTTCATTAACAACGTTGGGGACTGCTTCGGCACTCCCCACTGCTTACAGATATCCAAGCGCTCACGTGGTAACATTCCGTGAGCGTTTGTTTTTGGTAGATTGCGGAGAGGGGGCGCAGATGCAGATGAGAAAGGCCGGTGTGCCATTCTCTAAGGTAGACAATATCTTTTTGAGCCATCTGCATGGCGACCACTTTTTTGGCATTTTTGGGCTGCTCTCCTCCTTTGGGATGATGGGCAGGCTGCAACCTTTGTATATTTATGGTCCGGACGGGTTCAGAAGAACATTGAATTATTTTCTCTCTGAGTTTGGAGATGGATTGAAATATGAGATTGTATTTAATACTGTAAAGTGTAAGGAGCCGGTTACTGTTTTGGATGGTAAGAAGATAGAGGTAATAGCATTCCCTTTGCATCATAGAATGGAGACCTACGGTTATCTTTTTAGGGAGAAGAGGCCGCAGCTTAACATATACAAACATCTTATAGAACCGTACAATCTGACTTTAAGGGAGATTGGCTGTTTTAAGAATGGGGAGGATGTTGTAAGAGAGGATGGAACGGTTCTGCTTAACACTGATTTTACCTATTTACCCTATTCTCCCAGACAGATTGCCTATTGTTCAGATACTTCGCCTTTTACAAAGTTGCGCGAATATCTGAAGGGATCCGATTTGCTCTATCATGAAGCTACTTTTGGCAGTGAGCTTGCCGATTTTGCCAAGGAGACCATGCATTCTACAGCAGAGCAGGCAGCTAATACTGCACTTTTATCGGGAAGTAAAAAATTGATACTGGGACATTTCTCCTCGAGATACAAATCTCCGGCTTCTCTGTTGGATGAGGCAAGAAAGGTGTTCCCGGAGAGCTATTTGGCAGAGGAGGGAATGAAATTTGAGGTGCCGTTTGTATCCAATAAATGAATTAAAGACAATGATACGATTTAGCAGGTTCTTATCTGTGGCTGTTGCCGGAACAGCCCTTTATTTTGCCGGATGCCGTCATCTAATGGCGCAGCCTCAGGATATATCTAAAGATATAAGGAAGTTAGCCCAGACTTTGTATTACATGGACAAATACTATCTTGATACTGTTAATTTTACACAAATAACGGATGAGGCGGTATCTGCTATGATGAAGAGATTGGATCCGCATTCGGCGTTTATCTCGGCAAAGGATGTTAAGGCAATGAATGAGCCGTTGGAGGGGAATTTTGATGGGGTGGGGATAGAGTTTGCCATTATAAACGATTCGCTCTCTGTACAGAATGTAATAGCAGGAGGGCCCTCTGAAAAGGTTGGCCTCAGGATAGGTGACAAGATTGTTTCGGTTGACGGGGAGTGGATTTCCGGAACAAAGTTAGATATTCCAAGAGTACATAAATATCTTCGTGGACCAAAGGGTTCAAGGGTTAATCTCGGCATATTTAGAAAGGGGGAGACAAAGATATTGGACTACACGGTAATAAGAGATAAGATTCCTCTTAACAGTCTTGATTCTTACTATCTTACTCCCGATAATATACTATATCTCAGACTTACAAGGTTTGCAGCGACATCTTATGATGAACTTATAGATGTTCTGCGCAGTTTATCTGTAAAGCCTGCCGGCATTATTCTCGATTTGAGAAGCAATGCAGGGGGATATCTTACGGCAGCTCTTCTTATTGCAAATGAATTTTTAGACAGGGGGGAGATGATTCTATATACAGAGGGAATGAGATCTCCTCGCAAGGTGGAATATGCCGATGGCAGAGGTGTACTTAAAGATATTAAAACAGCTGTGCTGATTGATGAAAATTCGGCCTCTGCAAGCGAGATTGTTTCCGGTGCTTTGCAAGATTGGGACAGAGCTGTTATCATAGGCAGAAAAAGTTTTGGCAAGGGGCTTGTACAGCAGCAGTTGCCTTTAGATGACGGTTCGGTAATAAGACTGACTGTTGCAAGGTACCATACCCCAAGCGGAAGGGTTATACAGTCTCCGTATGAGATGGGGGATGCTGCTGGGTATTACAAGAACTTTTACGAAAGATATAAACGAGGGGAGTATTTTAGCAGAGATAGTATCCAGCTTCCCGATTCTTTAAAATTTACAACACTCAGATTAAAAAGAACAGTATATGGCGGAGGAGGAATAATGCCTGATATCTTTATTCCTGCAGATACGACTTTTTATACCCCGTTCTATGGTGAACTGGTTAGAAAAGGGATTATTACAGATTTTGCCAATGAGTATTCAGACAAGCACAGGGAGGAGTTGTTAGAGAGGTATAGTGGCTGCGATTCTTTTATAAAAGGGTTTGATGTTTCGGGAGACCTGTTTAGACAGTTCTTGTCTTATGCAGAGGAAAAAGGGGTAAAGCATAGTGAGGAACAGCTTGCCGTATCGGGAGATGAGATAAGGAGATATATAAAGAGCATTACAATCCGTAACCTGTATGGCTTTAACAGGTTTATTGAGTATCTTAACGAGGATGACACAGCGGTGCAGAGGGCACTTGCGGTTATTAGAGGAAATAAAGAATAAAAAACGGCTTCTGCCGTTTTTTATTCTTTGCCTAAGTTGTCAAATGCAAAAGGTAACAGACATTCAACAGATTCGAGGACCCTTACCGTTGTTCTGCTTCCTACGATAATCTCAATTTTTTCACCTCCTCTTGTTTGTGATTCCTGCAATACCTGTCTGCATGAGCCACATGGATATGTGAGATCTGTTGTTATTTCTCCATTCACTTTGGCTGTTACAGCTAATTTTATGATTGGAGTATGCGGATATTTTGAATGTGCATAGAAAATAGCTGATCGTTCTGCACATAATCCCGATGGGTATGCTGCATTCTCCTGATTGGCTGCTGTTATTATCTCTCCATTTTTAAGCATTAGTGCCGCCCCAACATTAAATTTTGAGTATGGTGCATAGGCATTGTCTGCTATCTTTTCTGCCGCTGTGAGAAGCATTCTATCTTCATCTGGTAACTCCTCTTTAGATTTATAGTCTGTATAGGCCAATACTATATTTTTCCTCTCCATTTTGTGTTGTATAGCCGCATAGGTGCGTTTTGTGCAAATGTAAACAAAAATGTTAAATCATTGTTATAATATTGTAAATTGCCGTTAAGAGGGATCTAGTGGACTGATTAAATTTCTACTTTTGCAGCCTGTAACGTTGTTGGAATGTTTTTGAATGAAACATTTGACAAAAAAATTATAATTTTGTGATGAATAATTTATAAATTTAAAACGATATAAAAGTATGAAGACAAAATTTAGTTTATTAACAGTACTGCTTCTTTTGTGTACTAGTACTTTGTTTGCTCAAACAGAGAATAAAAATGAGAATGTAGAATTTAATCCTCACTGGTATTTACAGGTACAAGGCGGAGTTGCCTACACTGTAGGTGAGGCCAAGTTCGGTGATCTAACATCACCTGCGGCAGCAATATATGCCGGTTATCGCTTCACTCCTGTTTGGGGAGTTCGGGCAGGTTTTAGCGGATGGCAGGCTAAGGGTGCATGGGTAAATTCTAAACACAATCCCCTTGTTTATAAATACAACTTTTTACAGTTGAATGCAGATGCTACATTTAATCTTATAAACAGTGTAGCCGGCTACAACCAGAACAGGTGGTTTGACATTTACCTGTTTGCAGGTTTGGGCGGAAACTATTCATTCAATAATGATGAGGCCGTTGAGATTAATGATGCAGGTCACACTCTAAGAAAGCTTTGGAGAAACGACAAAGTGTTTGTTGCTGCCCGTGCCGGTGTAGGTCTTGATTTCCGTTTAACTCAAGGTGTTGTCTTTAATCTTGAGGGAAATATAAACGGGATTTCAGACAAATTTAACTCAAAGAAGGGTTCTGATATGGACTTCCAGTACAATATGTTGGCAGGTTTCAAGTTTGCCCTTGGCAAAACAACCAAGTCAAAACCTGTTGAAGTTGTTCAGAAATCTGAATATGTAGCACCAAAGGAGGAACCTGTAGCTCCAAAAGAGGAACCAGCTCCTGCGCCGGTTGTTGAAGAGGTTGTTGAACAGCCTGTAGCACAGGAGGTTGTTGAGCCTGCAAAAGAGAATATCTTCTTTAAACTTAACTCTTCTGTAGTTCGTGAGAGCGAAATTGCCAAGATTGAGGCTCTTGTTGCCTATATGAACAAATATGAAAATGCCAAGATTACTCTTACCGGATATGCAGATGTTCAGACAGGAAATCCAAGATATAATAAGACACTTTCTCAGCGTAGAGCTGATAGCGTTGCAAAAGCATTGACAGACAGAGGAATCTCTCGCGATAGAATAAATGTTGTTGCACAGGGCGATGTTGAGCAGCCATTTAGTGTTCAGTCTGAGAATCGAGTTGTAATATGCCTTTCAGAGTAACTTTATAGTTCTATAAAATATAAAAGGCATACTTAATTTTGAAGAGAGGATGGCAGAGATGTCATCCTCTCTTATGTTATACATGCTTATTGCTAAATATTCCGTAACTTTGCCAACATAGCTAACATTCATTTTATGAGCAGAAAATCTTTGTTATTAAAATATATTTTTGGATCTCTGTTGTTTCTGTTTTTTACAAATACAGTTTATTCTCAGAGAATATCGAGAGAACAGTATATTAGCAGATACAAGGAGATTGCAATAAGACAGATGAATCTGTATGGCATTCCTGCAAGTATAATTATGGCACAGGCCTGTCTTGAATCGAATAACGGTAATTCAGAATTGGCTAAAAAGGCAAACAATCATTTTGGAATAAAGTGTAATAATGGCTGGACCGGGGAGGGGTACCTTCATGATGATGATGAAAAGAATGAATGTTTCAGACGATATGGTTCGGCAGAGGATTCTTTTAAGGATCATTCAGAGTTTTTAAGGAACGGCAAGAGGTATGCTTTTCTCTTTTCATACGGCAAAACGGATTATGTTTCATGGGCACGCGGTCTAAAACAGGCCGGCTATGCAACCAATCCTAAATATGCCGAGCTTCTTATCAAGATTATAGATGACAACAATCTGCATAGATTGGATTTTAATGATAATCATCTTCACAGTTCTAATCATTACAGTGCATCCAATACTTCTGACAATACCTCTTATAGTACATCCAAGGCTTCTGGCAATACCTCCAAGGCTTTGTCCAGGATTGAAAAGCGTGAGCTAAAGAGACAGTTTAAAGAGCAGAAAAGGCAAGAGAAGCTAAAGCGCAAAATGCAACGCAAAGCTGTAAATAAGGGGAGAAACAGTATCTATTGATACAATAGAACTTTATTTCATACTCTTTGATATGGCGGCCTGGTATGCCCGTGCGTTCCTGCCATGCTCTGCACCGGTCTTGGCAAACAGATGGGTTCCGTCTAACTTGCTGTTTGCACAGAAAAACATATAGTTGTGCTTCTGATAGTTCAGTACTGCATCTATAGATGCTATAGATGGAATGGTTATTGGTCCCGGTGGCAGCCCAATGTTCTTGTATGTGTTATATGGTGAATCTACCTCAAGGTGAGCATAGAGTATACGTCTTAATGTAAAATCATCCAGAGCGTATTTTACGGTGGGACATGCTTCAAGTTTCAGCCCTTTTTTTAATCTGTTAATGTATACCCCTGCAATTGTTGGCATCTCCGGCTTGTAATTGGTCTCTTCACAGA
>CAVHKR010000102.1:0-5651 GCA_963636615.1 Acutalibacteraceae bacterium
AGTGTGAACTTGCACAGAACTGTGCATCGCGCGGCAAAGGAGGCATTCATTATTGGATGCACAACAACATGATTACTATAAACGGTCAGAAGATGGGCAAAAGCCTTGGCAATTTCATTACTTTGGATGAGTTGTTCAACGGTACTCACAAGTTGCTTGCACAGCCTTACAGTCCAATGACAGTTCGGTTCTTTATATTGCAGGCTCACTACAGGAGCACTTTAGATTTTAGCAATGAGGCTTTACAAGCTGCAGAGAAGGGTCTGAAAAGGATAATGCAGGCTGCAAAAGATGTGGAAAAACTTGAGGTTACAGACAGCAAGAAACTGCCCAATAATAGATCTAATATTACAGATGAGCTTGTACAGCTGAAAGAGAGGGTATTTGAGGCTTTGTCCGATGATCTCAACACCCCTATTGCACTCTCTCATCTGTTTGATGCCGTGAGAATTGTAAATTCTGTTAAGGATGGCTCAATTGCAATAACAGATTCAGACAAAGGCATCCTGAGTATACTGCTGGGAGATGTTGTTGAGAGTATCTTGGGATTAAAAAATGAATCTGCCGGTGAACAAAACAAGAACAGCGTTGTTATTGAGAAGTTGATGGAGATTGTTCTTGCAGAGAGAATGCAGGCAAAGGCCAATAAAGACTGGGCAAAGTCTGACAAGATAAGGGATGAACTTACCGATGCCGGAGTAAAGATTAAAGATACCAAGAACGGTGTTGAGTGGTTTATAGAGTAAACTATGATTAAGACAGATATTACATATTACAGAGTGAGAAAGTGGTGTAGAGAGTTGTTGTTCAACAACTTCATACTTCTTGCATGCGCTGTTTTATTATCTCTCTTCTGCCTTATATCTGAAACAAACAGTAATATTAATAACCTACATCATATACTAAAACAACAAACTGCAGAGGTTGTAAACAACGGATTTGACGATAAAGAGAGCAATGATGCTTCTTTGGCTAGAGAGAAGCTTCTGTCCTGCGCAAGTCCTGCTGTAAGCAGCTTTGAGATGCCTGTTACCATAACTGTAAGTTCAGCCTCCCTCTTAAATATCCAGTATAGAGGCTGCAGGGGGATGACAGGCCTTTGTCAGTCTGCTGTTTCATATCTTAAAGAGAGTGGAACAAAAGGAAGAAGTGTAAAGATCATTACAGAACTTCCCAAGGAGGTTTATGTGTATATGATAAAAAATCTAAGGATTTAGAAACCGACCACAGCAAAGGTGTTGCCTTTGCTTAAACTTCATTTCTATCCTTTAACAGATTGCATGGTATTAAGGCTAGGGTACGTTATGCAGTCTGAGGATTAAATAGAAGTTTCTCTATACAAAATAACTTATATTCATACAATCAAGAAGATACGATTTATGCACTAAGGCAGCGCACGGTCTGTTATACGATTTTAGTAGATCGCCTGCAATTGTGTTTAGTTGTTGTTTCCTTACCGAGTGCGCTGCCAGTGCATCATTAGATCTCTATTTGTATGGTTAATAATAATCTCAACCATTAAAAACTAAAAGCTGTATAGGATTTTACAGCTACATAACAAATCTGATTATGGAAAATTATGACAATGTAGATAACAGAATATTGGCAGAAGAAGGGGTAAAACAGTCAAAACAAAGCCCCTTGGTATATATATTAATCTTATTGGCCGGAGTAGTTCTTGGATTTTTGTCGATAAAAACATTAGATAACCAAAACATTGCTTACGGCGTTGCATTTGTATGTGCAATACCTGTAATAATAGGTCTCAAAGGGGTATTTGTTCCCAAAAAGATTCTTAAATACGCAAAGACAGGAGAGATAATCAAAAAGAGGGAGCTTTTCTATAATATAGACCAGAAAGCAAATGTCTGTGATTGCGTAAAAAATGGTATTATAGACGAGTTGCTTGCAATTCAGCAGGGAGATACAGGAAGGATTAAAGTGGTATTCTACTCTACTCCTAATCACAACTACTCATTAATGCAGATTTTTGAATATATTCCATACGAGTATGTTCCAATCTCAGAAGTAAAGAGAGTTGAAAGGTAATTGATACTTTTATATAACAGATATACCGGCCTTACAGCAGTATCTCATTAGGGTTATCATGGGAGTGTGCTGTTGGGCCTTTTTTATTAAAATTTTGTATCTTTGCCGCGGCAAAAAGGGATATTGAATTCATTTAATTATAAGGATTTATGATTTATTCACATGAAGTACAACAGATGTGTGTTGTAAAGAAGGGACCTAACCATGGTCCGGCCCCTATTCCAGAAGAGGGAAAATGGGTAAAGAGTAAAGAGATTACAGATATTTCGGGCCTTACTCACGGTGTTGGCTGGTGTGCACCTCAACAGGGAGCATGCAAACTTACATTAAATGTAAAGAACGGTGTAATAGAGGAGGCATTGGTAGAGACAATAGGGTGTTCAGGCATGACACATTCGGCAGCAATGGCAGCGGAGATTCTAACAGGCAAAACTATCCTTGAGGCTTTAAATACAGACTTGGTTTGCGATGCAATAAATACAGCTATGAGAGAGCTGTTCCTTCAGATAGTGTACGGACGTACACAATCTGCATTCTCTGAGGGTGGCCTTGCTGTAGGCGCAAGTCTGGAGGATCTTGGCAAAGGACTTAGAAGCCAGGTTGGGACAATGTTCTCAACAAAGGAGAAAGGTCCAAGATACCTTGAGATGGCAGAGGGCTATTGCAACAGGGTTGCACTTGACAAGAATGGAGAAATCTGCGGATATGAGTTTGTTCACCTTGGTAAATTCATGGATGAGGTAAAGAAAGGGACAGACGCAAATGAGGCTCTTAAGAAAGTTACCGGCACGTACGGCAGATTTACAAAGGAGCAGGGGGCTGTTAAATATATTGATCCACGTAAAGAATAAGGAGGCAGACTTATGATAAGAGAAGTACAATTTGAAAGTCAGGACAGAAGAATAGATAAAATTAACGGCGTCCTAAACAGATACGGCATAAAAAACCTTGAGGAGGCAAACGAGATTTGCGACAAACTTGGCTTGGATCCATACAAAACCTGCGAAGAGACACAACCAATCTGTTTTGAGAATGCCAAGTGGGCATACGTTGCCGGTGCTGCAATTGCAATAAAGAAGAACTGCAAGAATGCGGCAGATGCAGCTGAAGCTATTGGAGAGGGGTTGCAGTCTTTCTGCATACCGGGTTCGGTGGCAGATGACAGAAAAGTTGGCCTTGGTCATGGCAATCTTGCTGCAAGGCTTCTTAGAGAGGAGACAAAGTGCTTTGCATTCCTTGCAGGTCATGAGTCTTTCGCTGCCGCAGAGGGGGCAATAAAGATTGCTGCCAAAGCAGACAAGGTAAGAAAAGAGCCTCTGAGATGTATCCTTAACGGTCTTGGGAAGGATGCTGCACAGATTATATCCCGTATCAACGGATTTACATACGTTCAGACAGAGTTCAACTACTATACAAGCGAGCTTAAAGTTGTTAGGGAGATAGCATACTCAGACGGGCCTCGTGCAAAGGTTAAATGCTACGGAGCAGACGATGTTAGAGAGGGTGTTGCCATTATGCACCATGAAGGTGTTGATGTCTCCATTACAGGCAACTCTACCAATCCTACCCGTTTCCAGCACCCTGTTGCCGGCACTTACAAAAAGGAGTGCATTGAGCAGGGCAAGAAATATTTCTCGGTAGCATCGGGAGGAGGAACAGGACGTACTCTTCATCCCGATAACATGGCAGCAGGACCTGCCTCTTACGGCATGACAGACACCATGGGACGTATGCACTCAGACGCTCAGTTTGCAGGCTCATCATCTGTGCCTGCGCATGTTGAGATGATGGGATTCCTTGGAATAGGAAACAACCCTATGGTTGGTGCAACTGTGGCTGTAGCTGTTGATGTTGCAACTGCTCTAAGCAAATAATAGACTTGGAAATAGAAAAGGAAGTTGTATAAATAACAAAACCCCGAAAGTTTTTTCTCTAACTTTCGGGGTTCATGTCAAAAAGGGTCATCCTCGCTTTTGTTACTGCAGGCGTTTAAGCAGGGCATCAGGCTTAGGATCCCGTCCTCGGAAGTTTCTGTAAAGCACATCTGCATCCTCAAGATTACCCTTTGAAAGGATATTCTCGCGAAAACTCTCTGCAACCTCTTTATTAAAGATTCCTTTCTCTTTAAACAGTTCAAAGGCGTCTGCATCAAGAACCTCTGCCCATTTGTAAGAATAGTATCCTGCAGAATAACCGCCAGAGAAGATATGGCTGAATGAAGGGGCTATTGCAGTACCCTCTATGTATGGCATTATCTGCGCCTTAGCTGTTGCCCTCTTCTCAAAATCAATTACAGACTCAGACGGCACCTCTGTCAAAGAGTGCCATGCCATATCCCCAATGCCAAATGAGAGCTGGCGTACACTCGCATAGCCGTTGTTATAATTCTTGGCTGCAACTATTTTATCTACCAACTCATTTGGAATAACCTCTCCTGTCTTGTAATCTTTTGCAAAAGATGCCAGATACTCCTTCTCGGTTGCCCAGTTCTCCATAATCTGAGACGGAAGTTCAACAAAATCTCTGGCAACGTTTGTACCGGTAATACTTGAATATTTACCCTCGGCCAAAATGCCGTGAAGAGCATGCCCAAACTCGTGGAGGAATGTTGTAACCTCATCAAAAGTAAGCAAAGAAGGCTCTGTCTCTGTTGGCTTTGTAAAGTTGGTGACAATTGAGATGAAAGGCCTCAGCTCTGTCTTGCCATCTTTTGCAAATCCCTGCTCACGGAAAGATGTCATCCATGCACCGCCTCTCTTGCTCTCGCGAGGGAAAAAGTCTGCATAGAAAAGAGCCATGTGCCGTCCGTTGGCATCTTTAACATCATAAACCTTAACATCTTTATGATATACAGGCACTCCATCTATAGGGTAGAATTTTAGGCCGTAAAGCGTATCTGCCAAATGGAACACCGCCTCTATAACATTATCCAACTTAAAGTATGGTTTAAGCAACTCATCATTTATAGCATATTTTTCATGCTTCAGTTTCTCTGAATAATAGCTGAAATCCCACGGCATAAGTCTCCCCTTAAACCCGTTCTCGTTTGCATATTTCTGAATTGCCTCAACATCTTTTTTGGCGTATGGAAGAGATTTGTCCAGGAGATCTGCAAGGAATCTATTCACATTCTCTGCATTTTTTGCCATTCTGTCTCTAAGAGCCATATCTGCATAAGTAGGATACCCCATAATATTGGCAGCTTTTATCCTAAGCTCCACTATCTCTTTTACAACAGGCTGATTATCATATTCACCCCCTATTGCTCTTGTGTTGTATGCCCTCCATACCTTCTCCTTTAAATCCCTCTTCTCTGAATACTGCATAAACGGGCCCATGCTTGGATACTGCAATGTGATAACCCATCCATTAAGTCCTCTGTTTTTTGCCTCAAGTGCAGCCCCGTCTATAACAAACTGCGGAAGACCTGCAAGATCTGTTGAATCTGTTATGTTCAAGACAAAAGCATTTGTTGCAGCAAGTACATTCTTACTGAATTTAAGGCCGGCCAAAGAGAGCTTCTGAAGGGTCTCTTTATACTCCTCCTTCTTATCAGCAGGCAGATTGGCTCCGTTCTCTGCAAACGATTTAAAGGTCTCCTC
>CAVHKR010000103.1:0-5644 GCA_963636615.1 Acutalibacteraceae bacterium
GCTCTATTGTATGCTCAACCTGCCACTCTTTAATGTTAAGCTGCTCTGCTATGACCTGTATATACCGTTTATCCATACTTTCCTGTTTTGTGTGTCTGACATTAATATATATTTGCAAGGAGAGTGTCAATCGTGGGAAACCTGCTGGAGTTTTGTTCTGTATGCAGAGAAAATCTTGGATTTTGAGACAAATCCCAAATATTTCCCGTGCGAGTCTACAACCGGAAGATTCCATGCCCCTGTTGCTTCGAACTTCTCCATCACGCTTTCCATCTTTTCGTCCTCCATTACTATAGTGGGAGCGGCTCTTTCGTAATCGTCTATTGTTGTTGTCTCATATTTGTCTCTGTTGAACATAACCTCCCGAACATCATCTAAAAAGAGTACTCCGTTGATATGTTCGTTTTCATCTATAACAGGGAATATGTTTCTGCGTGATTGTGCAATTATCTTTACCAGGGTGCCAAGGCTTGCCCCTACGGGTACAGGTATAAAATCGTTCTCTACAAGATTGCTTGTCTTTAGCAGGGTAAGAACCGCCTGATCTGAGTCATGCGTAAGCAGGTTGCCCTGTTTGGCTATACGTTTGGTATAGATTGAATATGATTCAAAGCACCTTATTGTGCCGTATGAGATAACGGATGTAATGATAAGCGGCATAAGCAGATCATATCCACCGGTAATCTCCGCTATAAGAAAGATTGCTGTAAGCGGGGCTTGCATCACTCCGGCCATTAGCCCGGCCATACCCACAAGCACAAAATTTGTTTCGGGAAGGGGATGAATACCTGTAAGATTAATCAGTCTTACAACTACGTAACCGAGTACTCCCCCCATAAACAGGGTTGGTCCAAATGTTCCACCCACACCTCCTCCGGCATTTGTAAAGGTCATGGTAAATACCTTTACAAGGAAGACAAGGAGGAAAAATACCGGAATCATCCATGGAGTGCTAAGGTAATCCATTATAAAAGAGGTTCCTATGGCATCTGTAGGTTTATAGTTGAGCAGCCCGGTAAGGCACTCGTACCCCTCACCATAAAGCGGAGGAAATATAAAGATAAGCACTCCAAGACTTACGGCAGAGATGAGCCATCTTTTGTAAGGGCCTGTAATAGAGCTTATTTTATCTTCCATGCTTAATGTTACTCTTGTAAAGTACAATGAGCCGAAACCGCAGACAATTCCAAGTATAATGTAGAAGATAATGTTGTCCATACTGAACGGGAGTGTCTGGTTTGAGAAAGATACCATGTTCCCCAAAAAGAAGTATGACACAACAGTGGCAGTAACGGATGATATTGCCAATGGAAGTATGGAGGTCATAGACATATTGAACAGCAGAATCTCCAATGTAAACAACACTCCTGCAAGAGGCGCTTTAAAAATACCTGCCACTGCACCGGCTGCGCCACATCCTAACAATATGGTTATGTTCTTGTAGGAGAGACCCATTGCTTGCCCTATGTTTGAACCTATTGCAGCACCGGTATATACAATTGGTGCCTCAGCTCCCACAGATCCACCAAAGCCAATGGTTACAGAGCTTGCGGCCATGGAGGTCCACATATTGTGTTTTTTTATCTTGGATTCGTTCTTGGAGACAGCAAGCAGCACTTTGGTAACACCGTGACTTATATTGTCTTTAACTATGTAACGTACAAACAGCATAGAGAGCAGCATACCTATGCCCGGATAGATAAGATACAGAATACTGTCTGTTGGGGTGTTGAACCATCCGGTAAGGATATATCTTACAAAATGAATAAGTTGCTTTAGGAATACTGCTGCAAATCCGCTTCCCAACCCAACAAAGAGAGCAAGGACGGCAAGCATGGAGCTTTCCGGCAGAGCATACAGGTATCTCTTAATCTTTTCAAAAGTTAATTTAAGCATACTAAAAAACTGCTTCCCGATTGCAAACATACGCAAAAAAGAGTCATTATACATACTTTATATATACTTTGGTCTATAAAAGCCCTCTGCTATAATACCTGCGTAGAGTTTCTGTACTCTCCCGGTGTAACACCTGCATTCTTTTTAAAGTATTTGCCAAAGGCAGACGGTGTTGAAAAGTTAAGATTGTCTGCTATCTCCATAATGCTTTTACTCGAGCATTTAAGCATAGATTTGGCCTCTGTTATAATGAATTTGTTAAGCCACTCCATTACGGTGGCACCGCTCGATTCTTTTGTAACAGCAGAGAGATATTTTGGAGAGATACATAACTTCTCTGCATAAAACTCTATACTGCGTTCTGTAAGATAGTTATCTGCTGCAATAGAGATAAATCTCTTGAATATGTCATCTTTTCTCGTAAGTTTTTCAGGAGAAACACCTGCGTTGGCCATCTTTTTAGATACAGCTTGTCTTATGGTACTTAACAGAAGCCTTAAAGAGTATGATACCATCTCTTTACTTACGCGTCCCTCCTGCTGATTAAGCAACATGTTGATTACATTTATAATCTGCTTTACCAGTTCGGCTTCTGCGTCATCTAAGACCACAAGTTGAGAGGATAGAACCTCCATCATTAATTTTACAGATATCTGAGGGGAATAGGTGCTGTCTTCAATAGCACCAGGCTTTATCATAAATGCAGTAAACTCAACGTCGCTTTCATTGCCCATAAATGTAATGGTTCCCGGATATATAAAGGCTACGCTGTTTTCAACTATTTTAAGCTCTTTGAAATTGGAGTATAATGTTGCCGAGCCTTTGGTACATACGGTAATTATAAGGGCACGTGTTCTTATGGGGATTTTAAGAAATTCATTTATCTTGCCCCTTATCTGGCTGTCTCTTATTATTGTAAGGCCATGCATGGTAGAGACATCCTTAATATGCATGGTTTTGATTACCTCTTCTGCCGAGATAGAAAAGTATTCCTGTTTTTCTTTCATTAAACTAAAGTTATGGTACCCGCATCTTGGGGGTGGCTGTTATAACGTTATGAACAGACAAATTTATACAAAAATAACAAAACAGCCTTAACACCAGCTAATGTGAGTATAGTAAAAATGGCTTTGAATAAAAAAGGAATTTGGAATGTAACAGAAGATAAAGGATAAAAAGAGTATTTGTTTAGAAAAAAAATATTACATTTGCGCCCAAATTGTTTAAACAGATAAATACGTATTTTTTATGAAAAAAGGAATTCATCCCGAAAGCTATAGATTAGTTGCTTTCAAGGATATGTCAAATGATCAGGTTTTCATTACCCGTTCATGCGCAAACACAAAGGAGACAATAGAGGTTAACGGAGTAACCTATCCAGTTGTAAAACTTGAGATTTCAAATACATCTCATCCATTCTATACAGGTAAGATGAAACTTGTAGATACTGCCGGTAGGGTTGATAAGTTCTACAGCCGTTACAAAAAGAATAAATAGTCCATATCATTCAATGGGTGGTTTATATGGAGAAGTTGCCTTTTTAGTCAGCTTCTCTTTTTTGTTTCAACGGAGAATTGTGTGTTAACTTAATGTTTAGGCTCATGAACGGGCAGGAGATAAAGAATACTATAGCAAGACTTGCACAGGAGTATAACAGGGAGGAGTACTTTAGAACAGACCCAGTCATTTTTCCAAAACATTTTTATGCGCTGCTCTGCCATAAGGAAAGTACCGTAGGCGCGTTAGGTCTCACTGTCCCAAAAGATTATGATGTTTCTTTGCAAGATGTTGAAATAGCTGCAGTTATAGCGGCTCATCTCGCATGGGGCAGAAGAGACATGATTGTTAGGGACATTACAAGAGCAATGGAGGAGATGAGATGGAGACCTTATGAGTATGTAATGAGAGGCAATTACAAGGGTTGCAACGAGAGCCTGCATCGTACCGTAAAGTGGTGTGAATTTGCGGAGATATGTGCTAATTTAAAAAAATACTATACATTCAGTAATACTATAGAAGCTCTCTCTCCAAACGAAATGCGGTGCATGATATTTGGACAGAAAAGCAATGCGAGTGCGGCAAACAAGAAGATTCACATGCTACGCAGATGGATGGTCAGAGATGACGGCATCGTGGATCTGGGGATATGGAGGAGTATCTCCCCGGCGGAACTTATCATTCCTTTAGATGTACATGTGCACCGCACTGCAATTGAGCTTGGAATAACAAAACGCAGATCTGCGGATATAACAACAGCGCATGAGATTACAGAGTATCTTAAAGATATATTTCCGCAAGATCCTACAATAGGAGATTTTGCGCTGTTTGCATACGCCGCTGTAAATAAGCCAGATAAAAAGAGAGTTAAAAAACTGTTGAAATGATTAGGACTGCATAATAATGTAACTGAGAAACAGCTGATGAACAATATATTTGAAATAACCGACAATGAGGCGGAAAGGGTACTTGCTGAGGCCCTTAGTACCGGGGGGACGTATGCAGACCTCTACTTTGAGCATACCATTACAGATGAACTGACGCTAAAGGATAACAAAATAAGTACTGTTGCCTCCAATATAGATTTTGGCGTTGGTGTAAGGGTATTGAAAGGAGAGCGTACAGGATATGCCTATTCGGAGACCACAGATATGGAGAGTATGTTACGGGCTGCAAAAATAGCGGCTCAGATTTCCGACTCGCCAACTGCAAGTTGTAGAGAGGTTCGAATATCAAGAGAGTTGGAGGCAGAGAGTCATTATCCCTTTGTAAAAGGGTGGAATGATACAGATGTTACCTATAAGATTAAATATCTGAACTATCTTAACGAGCAGATTTGGAGAAATGGACGCTATGTAGAGAAAGCCAATGCGCGGATTGCAGATTCGATATCGGATATACTGTTCTATAACTCTCTTGGGGAGAGATTCTCTGATGTAAGACCTATCATATCAGTAAGCGCAGGAGCGGTTATGTTAAAGGAGGGGCATAGGGAGAACGGCTATGTGTCGAGAAGTTTTAGGTGCGGATTTGAACTTTTGAGTGAATCGTTAATGGATGAGATTGCATATGAGTTGATTGCAAAGACAGAGATTCTGTTTGGAGCGGTTAGACCAAAAGGGGGGATTATGCCGGTTGTAATGGGAGCCGGGGGCTCAGGTATATTGTTACACGAAGCTGTTGGACACGCTTTTGAAGCTGATTTTAACAGAAAAGGAGTATCTGTCTTCTCTGATAAAATGGGTAAAAAGGTATGTGACAGCAGTATAAACATTGTAGATGACGGAACAATCCTTGCAAACAGAGGCAGCTGTAACTGGGATGATGAAGGAATACCGGGGCAAAAAACCTATATGGTTAAAAACGGAGTGCTGAACTCCTATCTGCACGACCGCATAAGTGCATGCTACTATAAGGTTACCCCAACAGGAAACGGAAGGAGGGAGTCATTCAGGTTTATGCCCATTCCAAGAATGAGGGCAACATACATGGAGCCTGGTCCTTGCTGCAAGGAGGAGATAATAAAGAGTGTTAAAAATGGTATTTATGTAGATAACTTCTCAAACGGACAGGTTCAGATAGGGGCAGGGGATTTCACCTTCTTTGTAAATAGCGGATACCTTATTGAAAATGGCATACTTACAGCTCCGGTAAAAGATATAAATATAATAGGTAACGGCCCACAGGCTCTTGCCGATATATCTATGGTTGGCAACGACCCTAAAATGGAGAATGCCACATGGATTTGCGG
>CAVHKR010000104.1:0-5565 GCA_963636615.1 Acutalibacteraceae bacterium
ATCCAAGCCTCTGTGTAATCGAATATGTTTTAGCATTATTTCAGAAATTTTGCGCAAATATAAACATTTTATGTTGTTATAAAGCATATTTCATACCTATTTACATAATAAAGTAAGCTTGATTGAAAGGAATTTTTTCTACTGCAATACTTTTGGCATTCTATTAAAAAATTGTTTTGAATTATACCTTTTGAGCAGTAGCTTTGCAATCTTATGGAACAGGATAACAGTAAAATTTTCGAGGGGCTAAATTCGGCTCAAAATGAAGCGGTTAGGAATATTTATGGACCATCGCTCATAGTAGCGGGCGCAGGAAGCGGAAAAACGAGGGTGCTAACATGTAGAATTGCCAATATGCTGGCAAGCGGAGAGGAGCCGTCATCTATACTTGCACTTACCTTTACCAACAAGGCTGCAAAGGAGATGAGAGAGAGAATAACAGGCATGGTGGGTTTTAAGATGGCGCGTAAACTTACAATGGGTACTTTTCACTCTGTGTTCAGGCAGTTCTTGTGTGAGGAGGCCGAACTGTTGGGTTATCCTAAAACTTTTACAATATATGATACATCCGATTCGAGAGGTGTTATAAGGCAGTGCCTTAAAGAACTTGGACTAGATGAAAAAATATATAAACCGGCAGATATATATTCGCGTATCTCCAAGGCCAAGAACAATTTGGTTACGGCATCTGCATACAAGGCAAATGCAACACTTATACAGAATGATACAATAGCCAAAAAACCTTTGTTGTGGCAGGTATATGAAAGATATGAGAAAAGATGCAAGGTTGCAGGAGCAATGGATTTTGATGACCTGCTGCTTAATACCAATATTCTGTTCAGAGATTTTCCTCAGGCATTAGACAGAATAAGGAACAGGTTTAAATTTATCTTGGTAGATGAGTATCAAGATACTAATTTATCTCAGTATCATATAATTAAACAACTCTCTCATGGTCATGGCAACATATCTGTGGTTGGAGATGATGCCCAGAGTATTTACAGCTTTCGTGGTGCAAGAATAGAGAATATCCTTAATTTTAAAAGGGATTATCCTAATGCAAAGGAGTTTAGGCTTGAACAGAACTATCGTTCAACCCAGACAATTGTGAATGCTGCAAACACTCTTATAGGGAGGAACAAGATGCAACTTAAAAAGAGATGTTTCTCTGAACAGGCAGTAGGGGAGAAGATAGAACTTATAAGAGCATTTACAGAGCAGGAGGAGGGGTTTTTGGTAGCCTCGTCCATTGCAGCCAGGGTAAATGAAGCAGGGGAAACATATAACAGTTTTGCCGTTTTATATAGAACCAATGCGCAGTCTCGCGTAATTGAGGAGGCTCTTAGGAGAAGGAATATTCCGTACAGAATCTACTCAGGCAAATCTTTTTACGAAAGAGCGGAGATAAAGTTGTTTCTCTCTTATCTTAAATTGGTTGCAAATGAGAAAGATGACGAGTCATTCATTAGAATAATCAATGTTCCGGCAAGGGGGTTGGGAGATGTGTCGCTGCAAAAGTTACGTCAAGCCGCGGCAGACAAAAATATCTCTTTAAGTGAGGCTGTAAAGTTGCCTCATTTAGAGGAGTATGATCTTAGGAGTGCTGTGGTTGAGAAGTTCAGGGCTTTTATACAGTCTGTTGAATCTTTAAGGGCCCGATTCTGGAGTGAGGATGCCTATCATCTTGCTCTATTGACAAATGGACAATTTGGCATAATAGAGGCTTTTAAGCAGGAGAATAATGTAGAGTCTCTAAGTAGGGTGGAGAACTTGGAGGAGCTGCTCAATTCCGTTAAACAATATGTTGAGGATAAGGAGGTTGAATATGCAGAAGAGAATCCAGATGCAATGGAAAATGGTGAGCCTGTTCCGCTGGTTACGTTAGATGAATATCTCGCAAATGTCATGCTTCTGGCAGATGTTGATGTAAAGGATGATGAAGAGGATAGCAATAAGGTATCGCTGATGACAGTCCACTCCTCCAAAGGCTTGGAGTTCCCATACGTCTATATTATTGGAATGGAGGAGAATCTTTTTCCGTTGAGAAGCGATAATTTTATATCGGAGCAGGATTTAGAGGAGGAACGGCGTCTGTTCTATGTTGCAATTACCCGTGCAGAGAGGGCTGTAAAGCTCTCTTTTGCCCATTCAAGGATGAAGTGGGGGCAGCATGTTAACAACAGTCCAAGTCGGTTTATCAGGGAGATAGAAAGCAGGTATATACTAAATCCTTTAGAGAATGACAATGATGTACATTCATTTTCCTTGCATAATAGCGATTATACGCGCAGAAACAGCAATCTGAAACCAATAAGCTCGTTGCAGGAGATGTCTGCAAGAAAGCTCTTTGTCTCTGCTGCAGAACGGCCCGAATCTGAGTTTACTACAGAAATTTACTCTGACTTAAAGGTAGGGGTAAGTATAGAACATGAGAGGTTTGGCATTGGCAGAGTATTGTCTTTAGATGGAATTGGCAGTAGCAGCAAGGCCGTGGTTGAGTTTGAAGATGGCAGCAAAAAGACACTTATGCTCAGATATGCCAAGATAAGAATCTGCCGTTAATTACAGCTTGGTAAAAAAGTAATGATTTGTTACTGTTTTTAGAGATATGGCATAGTATTTGTTATAAAATCTGGTGAAGTTTTTCATAGTTTAAGTTTAGGTTAAGTAGCGAGGTCATAGGCGTTCTGCCATGACCTCGTGAATTTTTATGCAGATGCTTGGCTACCGGTATATCAGCTGTTATAACAACCTCTATAAAAGGATGTATTTTTTTGTCCCTTTTAGCCCAACATAACCAAAGTAGCTGTCTACTACATTTCCGCAAACCACAACAGGAGAGCCTATAAGTTCCGGATTTACAACTAAATTTAGCCCGTCCCTCACTGTCCCGCTTGGGAGTTCTACGGCAATGCAACTGTTTCTGTTCCGTACTTTCATGTTGGGAGCAATTACAATAGAAGTGCGTGATGTAAACGGAGGAGCAATACGTACAGAGTTGGTTGTTGGATCACCTCCGTAGATATACCCGAATACCATTATATTGCTTTCACCAATCCTTTTTTGCGCTTCCGGGATTGTAAGGCATCCTGCCGGAATTGTAAATCCAACGTTTAGTTCTCCACTGAGCCATTCCCTTGTAGTGTCGCATGTATAGCTTATGCCAACCCCTTTCCCGGATCCTGATGCGTAGCTTAGCTTTAGATCCATCATCTGACCTCCCACCAAGGATCTCTCCAATAACAGTGTATCAATGCCATTGCTCCATGCATGTATCTCAAAGAGTTCCGGGTTAAGGTAGATATAACGTTTTTCAGAAAACCGGTAATTCTCTGTTTTGCTGTTTTGTGTTATTCTAACTCCTGTACCAGGGAATTTTGATATGAATCCTTTGTCAAAGGTTAGCCTCAAGCCGCAGTTTACCTGTTTGCAGTTGAATGAGATATGCACATTGTCTGTATCTCCCACCACTATTGTCTTTTTTTCACCCACAAGCGGCTCGTCAAACTGCGGCCCTGTAAATTTGGATGAAAGCAGCTCAATGTCGTATGTCCCTTTTGCTATATCCATTGTAGCCGGACGTTCTGCATATTTGCCATCATATATTTTTACTCCATCTGACGAATAGACTTTTAAAAGGAACTTGTTTGTATCCAATGTTAGCAGAACGTTTTTTGTACGGGCATTATCTACATAATCATAGAGTGATTCTGCATTTATGCTAAAGGAGATTGCAACCCCTTTCTCATTAACTTCATTGTTGAATAATTTGTTGCAACTACAGATGGCTACAGCTGCAAACAATGCAAATAGAATAATAGCTCTCTTCATTTTTCCCACTTTTAAGAAATGTTAAACATTTCCAAAAGTATCTGCAAACTCTCTGTTTTACCACTGTTTACGTACATTTATTTTTTCACCACGTTAATAGATTCAATGAGATTCTCTTTAAAGGTGTCTGAAATTGGCAGGTATGTGCCATTTATACAGACCCTCCCTCTCTCTATGCTCTCTATTTTCTCCTTGTTTATAATGTATGATTTGTGTATCCGTATAAATCTATCCTTAGGCAGGCTGCTTTCTGCTCCTGTCATTGTAAGCGTTGCTACAAGTGGGTACTGCTCCCCGGCAAGATATACTTTTACATAATCTTTTAGTCCTTCGAGATACAGAATCTCATTTAGTTTTACCCTGACCAACTTGTAGTCGCACTTTAGAAATATATTATCGGGAAGCTTATTTGGATTATTTGGTTCCACAAGTTTTGAAACCTTTGCAACAGATTCAAGAAAATCTTTGTAACTCACCGGCTTGAGCAGGTAGTCCATTGCGTTTACCTTATATCCTTGCAGAGCATACTGAGGGAATGCGGTAATGAATATGACTTTTGTCGGGCTCTCTTTTATTGATGCGGCAAGCGAAATACCGTCTATATCAGGCATCTGAATATCTAAAAAGGCTATGTCCGGCTTATTTTGCTGCATATAAAGGAAAGCCTCGGTTGAATTTGAAAAGGTGTTGACCAATTTTAGTCCCGATGTCTTTTCTACATAGCTTTTTATAAGTTGCAGCGCCAAAGGTTCGTCATCTGCAATGATACAGGTAAGCTCTTTTTCCATACACTATGCAAGTTTAATTTCCAATTTTGATATATACTGTTCCCCTCCAGATGAAACATGTGATTCAAAACTGTATCTGTTTGGATAGAGCAGTTGCAACCTCTTCTTTAGATTAGAGATTCCTATTCCACTGCCGCTTATCTCCGAACTGTTCTTTGAAAAATCTCTGTTTTCTGTAATACAGCTTACAATACCATCTCTCTCTGTGATATTTACTAATATTTCAGATTGTTCAGAGACAGAAACCCCATGTTTAAAGGCATTTTCAACAAGGGAGATGAACATAAGAGGCGCAATCTTAATGCCGGGATTTGAAATATCTATATTCACTTTAAGGGTTGTTTTGTCTGTTACCCTTATTGCCATAAGGGAGATATAATCCTGTATGAACTCTGTATCGTTTTTTAAAGTGACTTGTGGAGCACTACTTTCATACAGCACATATCTGAGCATAGAACTAAGGCTGTGTACGGCATTCTGTGCTTTATCTGTGTCAAAGGCAATCAGACTGTATATATTGTTTAGCGTATTGAATAGAAAATGCGGATTCAGCTGTGCTTTAAGGTTTTGCAACTCTGCTTCATATTTAGATTTTTCTAACTCTTTACGCTCATCCTGAGATTTGTACCAGCTTTCTGTCATCTTTATGCCAACACTAAGTCCAACCACAAGCATATAAGTTGCCACATTCCTTAACATAAACATTGCTACACCTACAAGTTCATGAGAATCGGCAGCCTGTTTTACCTTGCGCAGATTCTCGGCATCCTGGGGTTTGGGAAGCATCCCAAGCAGAATATGTACAAGAAGAATTGCGCATGTTACAAGCAGAATGTTAGAGCAGATAAATCTTATTATACTTCCGTTAAAGATAAATCTCTTTATGAGATAGAGATAGTTTATATAAAATACAGCTATGAATGAGAATATGATAGTGCAGTAGCCC
>CAVHKR010000105.1:0-5554 GCA_963636615.1 Acutalibacteraceae bacterium
GTCTTGGAAAGAGGATGCAAAGGGTGTTCAGTGGAGCTGCGACGGTTCCCCTGAGTTTGAAATGAGTAATGTTAAAAAGACAGACAGAGGAACAGAGATAACTCTTTATTTAGATGAGGAATCTGCCGAATTTGCCGATAAGTCAAAGATTAGTGGTCTGCTTGCCAAGTATTGCAAATTCATGCCGGTTTCCATTGCGTTTGGCAAAGAGCAGGAGTGGAAAGACGGTAAGTATGTAGATATAGACAAGGATAAGATAATCAATGATACAGAACCTCTTTGGACAAAGACTCCAAGCAATATCAAAGAGGAGGAGTACATGGAATTTTACAGAAAACTCTATCCTATGCAGGATGCCCCACTGTTCTATATCCATCTTAACGTAGACTATCCGTTCCACCTTACCGGGATCTTGTATTTTCCTAAAATTAAGGATAATATGGATGTTACAAGGAACAAGATACAGCTCTACTCAAATCAGATGTTCGTAACAGATTCTGTAGAGAATATTGTTCCCGATTTCCTTACTCTGTTGTATGGTGTAATTGATTCTCCCGATATTCCGCTTAATGTTTCGAGAAGCTATCTTCAGGCAGATGCAAATGTAAAGAAGATTGCCTCTTACATTACCAGAAAGGTTGCGGACAGATTGGAGGAGATATACAAGAATGACAAGGCTGTATTTGAGTCTAAATGGGATAATCTTAAACTCTTTATTGAGTATGGTATGTTGTCAGACGAGAAATTCTTTGATAGGGCCAAGAATTTTGCCCTTATGAAGACTACAGATGGCAAGTATTACAATTATAACGAATACAAGAGTATTATTGAGACCGAGCAGACAGACAAGAACAAGAAGATAGTTTATTTATATACTACAGATCCTGTTGCCCAATACACATATATTGAGGATGCCAAAAATAAAGGGTATCAGGTACTTGTATTTGACAGTCAATTGGATGCGCACTTTGTTAATCTATTGGAAAGCAAATTGGAGAATGCAAAATTTGCACGTGTGGATTCAGACAGTATAGACAGATTGGTAGAGAAGGAATCCAAAGAGAAACCATCCTTGAGAGAGGGGCTTGAAACGCAACTTAACTGGGCTTTTGAAGCTATTCTGCCTAAAGATAACAACTATACCGTTAAAATTGATAATCTTGGCGTAACATCTATGCCTGTGCTTATTACCCAAAGTGAATTCATGAGACGTTATAAAGAGATGTCTGCAATGGGCGGAGGTATGAACTTTATGGGTACCATGCCGGATCATTACGAGATAACCCTTAATTATGAAAATCCTCTTATCGGTAAGGTAATTACAGAATTGGATACTGCTACTGTTGGCAATGACAAGTTTAAAGATCTGGATGCTAAAGAGACCGAGTCTAAAAAAGCTCTTAAAGAGATTGAAGATGCAACCAAAGACAAAAAGCCCGAAGAGATTACAACCGAGCAGAAAGACAAAAAAGAGAGCTATAACAAAGAGATAGAACACTTTGATAAAGAGAAACGTTCTATTGTGGAGACCTTTGCAAAAGATTACAAGCTGCTAAAACAGCTAACTGATTTGGCGTTGTTATCTAACAATATGTTAAAGGGGAGGGAGTTGCATGAGTTTATTAAGCGTAGTGTAGACCTGTTGAAATAGCTTAATAATAGGGCAACTGCTGTGTTACATACAGGCAGGCCGGAGTATTTTCGGTCTGCCTTTTTCTTTTGCAAGAATTTAAAACCGGTTCCTAAATTCTGAACAGTCTGTATAAGATTTTGTCTAACTGCTTTTCAAGAAGAAGCAGTATAACAGAGCCGGTAAATATTCCTGTTATGTTGGCGCAAAAGTCTAAAGGATCGGAATCCCTGTATGTGGTAAACAGTTCCTGTGAGCTTTCTGCTATGGCTGCAAAGACAATACCTGCCGCAATGATTGCAACGTGGCGGAATGATTTACGTGGTACTAGCCTTGTGCCATGTTTAATAAATAGCCAGCAGATAAACGGAAAGGGGAGAAACATTGAGAAATGTATGAGTCTGTCTAACCGAATCCCCAAGAAATAGTCATTTAAATTTATATCAATCTTGCTGTTGGAAAAACTCGCCAAACAGAGTAGCATAACAACCGACATATACGCTACAAAGAGAAGCGCTGTATAGAAGATTGCTCTTTGGTTGTTAATTATTGAGTAGTTCTTGTTCATGTGTAGATTATTCCCGTGACAAATGTACGAAAAAAGAGGGCAACATCACTACTTGGTTGTTGCCCTCTGCGTAAAATCCGTTTATTACTCTAATTTCTACCTTTTACCAAAGAGGGATTATGTGAAACAATATTCTTTGGATTGCCATAGTAAGTTATTTTTGACGCTGTTGTTGTTTTTGTCTCCAAAGTACCTGTGCAATAGACAGAAGCCCCTGATGCTCCTGATGTATAACAAATAACATCTACAGCTTTCAGCTCTTTTGCTTTAAGGGCAGCAGCCCCGCTTACTATAGCTTTCAGTCTGTCTGCAGAACCTTTAAGTGTAACATTTGAAGCACCGGATACCTCTAAATCTACAGTATTTGCATTACAGTTATGTAATTTTACAGATCCTGCACCACTTACCTCCAATTCTACATCGGTTGCACAACCGTTAAACTCTGCTATTCCTGCGCCGCTTATTTCCCCCTCTAACTTCCCGTAATTACCCCCAAAAGCCAATCTTCCTGCACCGCTCAAATCCAAATCTGTCTTGTTGGTATTTACGTTAAAGTTTTTTGCGCTGGCGGCTCCCGATAATTCGCATTCAAACTCTTTCGAAGGGTATGTGTCCCCGTTGCCATCAAGAGATGCTGCCCCCGAAAGATCTAATTTGTCCAGGGTATTTACCTGCAAAATAACATCAATCCCCTTCTCTGTATTGTTCCTGTTGTTTTTTCTATTACTTCCGTCCCAACTGAAGACTAAAGTATTACCATCCCTGTAAATCTTCATGTGACTAAAATACTCTTTGTCTGCCGTTACCGTTACAATATCTGAATTTCCCTTGCTCAGTTTTATATTGTAGATGCTGCTTGCCTTAATTCCGGCAATATTGCCAAATCTGTAATCTTTGCTTGTCTGCTGTGCGTTTAGAATTGTTACGCATAAAACAGCTGTTAATGCCAATAAAAACTTTTTCATACTATTAAAATTTTAATTTAAAAAATAATCAAACAATGCTGAGAGTCTGATTGCCGTTCACTATCAACTTCTTTTTGAATACCACTTATCTGTTGTTATGAAGCTCTTGTGATACAATACTTCTGTATTGGTTAAGTCCGTTGAGTTTTTTTTGATAGTATTTCTTTAGGATTGTATCCTTTTGAGCCTTTGTAAGTTCGTCCGGCAGAAGCTGTTCCAATGGAATAGCTTCGTTCATTATGCTATACACAGTTCCTTTCACCTCTGTTTCCGTTGCTCCGCCAATTTGGACAGATTCATTTAATATCTTATCCTTTACACTCTCTATCTGCGCTTTATAGTATAGGAACTCATAATCCTCATTATGAGTGCTATTTATTTGTGTAAATGCAATTACCCCAATTATGGCAATTGCGGCAATTGCCGAGACAGAGAGGATAAAGCGTCTTACCTTAGGTGTTTTACTACTGTTTAACGCTACTTTTTTGTTGAATCTTTCTGTATGTCCCAATGGCAGTTCCTCTTCAAACGACCCTCTGTTTTGCAGTATGAAAGTATCCAACTCGTCTAACTCATTAATCCGGGTGTTATGCAGATTATTGTCCTCTTTTATTCTATCTTGTTTCATGATTCTTTGCTTTTTACTGTTTCAATAACCATTTTCTTTCCTCTCATAACCCAGCTTCTTATTGTGGCAGCCGGAGCCTTTGTAATCTCAGCCACTTCGTCATAATCGTACCCCTCTAAGAGTAGCAGGGAGAGCACAATCCTGTATTTATCGGGAAGATTGTATATAGCCTCCTTAATCTCTTTTGCTTTGGTTTTAGGGTCTATTCTGTTAACGTCATGTTCGGAGCTCAGTGTATTCTGCCTGTTTTCTTGGACATATTCTGAGAGAAATATGTTATCTCTTTTTAGCTTGCGCAGATAATCTATTGATTTTGTTATACATACTCTTTGCAACCATCCTTTTGGATTGTTAAATTGCGTTGTTGTACTCTCGTTACAATATTTAATGATAGAGTCTTGCATAATCTCCTCTGCCTTAAATGAATCCTTTACAATCCTTAAGGATGTGTTGTAAAGCATTTTGGCATACGTATTATAAATTGTTTCTATGTTGTTTTGCTCTCTCATTTCTCTTTTTTCATCTATAAGACGTTGCTTTTCTGTTCGCGTTGCAATTTTTTTAAGTTTTTATGAAAATATTTTTATCATGAGTGCAAAAATAGGAGGATTTGTGATTTTTTAGGTCTATATTTGAATGCACAAATCTTTAAACCGAGATGACAAAGAAAATAATAGACGTAATGGCTCTTCATAAAGAGGCATTTGTGCTGGATTCTCATTGCGATACACCGCTTTCGTTAATGTTGGCCAGAGATTTCAGCAAGCTGAACAAAGAGGGACACTTTGATTATCCCAGAATGAAAAAGGGTGGGGTAGATGCTTCATTCTTTGCTATTTATACATCTAATTCACTTACTCCCGATGAAGCTACAATGAGAGCTCTCAGACTTATTGCTGCAGCTAAGGATTCAATAGGGTCTAATGAGGATAAGGTGAGGCAGGCATACTCTGTTAGAGAGGCAAGAAAACTGAAAGCCAAAGGGTTAGGGGCAATAATCCTTGGAATGGAGAATGGTGCTCCAATACAGAAGGATTTGTCGTTGCTGAGGCTTTTTTACAGAATGGGAATAAGGTATATGACTCTTACCCATGCAGGAGATAACGAGATTTGTGACTCCTGCTCATCTAAAGTTAAGAGGTGGCATGGTGTAAGTCCTTTTGGCAGGGATGTTATAAAGGAGATGAACAGGCTTGGTATGCTTGTGGATGTATCCCATATTTCAGATGAGTCTTTTTACGATGTTTTAAAATATTCGGTTGCTCCTGTTGTGGCAACTCACTCATGTTGTAGGGCTTTATGTAATCATCCGAGAAATATGACAGACCAGATGATAAAAGATCTGGCTGCGTCTGGGGGTGTGATTCAGATTAATTTTTATCCTTGCTTCCTTGATGAGGAGTTTGGGGAAATTTATGGTCCTTATGATGATGCCTTTGATGCTGCCGAAACGGAGCTGAAGAGGAATCCTACAGGGCGCAGGGAGAGGAGAGCTTATAATGAGTCTGTACAGGCTATCCTGAATCTTAACCGTCCCTCTTACAAGAGAGTAGTTGATCACATAGACCATGTTGTTGAACTTGTTGGCATTGATCATGTTGGACTTGGTTCGGACTTTGATGGTATTGCTGCCGGCCCTAAGGGTCTTGAGGATATTTCAAAGATGCCTGTAATAACAGAGGAGCTGGTTAACAGAGGTTATTCAGAGGCTGATGTTAAGAAAATTTTAGGTGAGAATTTCCTTAGGGTAATGAACAGGGTAG
>CAVHKR010000106.1:0-5497 GCA_963636615.1 Acutalibacteraceae bacterium
AGTGATTGTAGACGAAGTCTAAAATAAACGTTTAAGCCGAGTGCAGAAGCAAAATTCATTTTGATTATGCCGAGGCGTAGTGATTGTAGACGAAGTCTAAAACATTTTGCAATATGAAAAAGATAGGAATGGCATCTGACCATGCCGGTTATGAGATGAAAGAGTTCATAAAGGAGTTTCTTACACGGCAGGGGTATCAGATAAAAGATTTTGGGACACATTCTACAGAGAGTATGGATTATCCCGATGTTGCACACCCTTTGGCATTGGCCATTGAGAGTGGTGAAATCCCAATGGGCATTGCGTTGTGCGGAAGCGGCAACGGCATAAGCATGACCCTTAACAAGCATAAGGGGATAAGGGCGGCTCTCTGCTGGAATACAGAGCTTGCAGCTCTGGCAAGAGAGCATAACGATGCAAATGTGCTCTCCCTTCCGGCCCGGTTCATTACAAATGAGCAGGCAAAAGAGATAGTTGAAGCTTATCTGTCAGCCGACTTTGAGGGCGGCAGACATTTGAGAAGAGTAGAAAAAATCTCCAAGTGGTAATGAGATTGCAATGTATGGCAGACAACAATATAGATAATTATCCTTGCGGAATAGTACTCAACATAGACAAGCCATACCGTTGGACCTCTGCAGACGTTGTACGGAAAATAAAGTTTTCCGCACAGCGTTTTTTCCACAAACGGAACATTAAGGTTGGACATGCAGGCACATTAGACCCTTTGGCCACTGGTGTCCTTTTGGTCTGCATAGGCAAAGCCACCAAAATGGCAGAGAGATTGCAATCGGAGAAAAAAGAGTATATTGCAACGGTCAGAGTAGGTGCTACCACTCCATGTTTCGATTTGGAAAAGGAGATAGATACTGTATTCCCCTATGAACATATAACCAAGGAGGCTGTTATTGAAGCAATTGGAAGAATGACAGGAGAACAGGAGCAGATTCCCCCTGTGTTCTCAGCAAAACTTATAGATGGAAAGCGGGCATACGAGATGGCAAGAGCGGGCGAGGAGGTTAAGATGAAAGCCTCCGTAATTACCATTTATGAGGTAGAGCTCTTAGATTTTAACCTTCCCGATATAAAACTCAGAATCTCATGCAGTAAAGGAACCTATATACGCTCCTTTGCAAGAGACCTTGGAGTTATGCTTGGCAGCGGAGCGCATCTTGTAGAGTTGCAAAGAAGCGTTTCGGGCGGTTATAGAGTGGAGGATGCCATTACGGTAGAGGAGGCTCTTGAAATATTTTGTTCAAAAAATCCAAAAAGTTTGTGATAAGCTGAAACTTTTTTCTTGAAAAATCGTATAATTAGTGCTTTCTATAAAAAAATTAACAGAATGAAACTTTCACAATTTAATTTTGACCTTAAACCAGAACAGATTGCAAAATATCCTGCAAAATATAGAGATGAGTCAAAACTGCTTGTACTTCATAAAGATACAGGCACAATAGAACATAAAATATTCAAGGATATTCTCCAATACTGCAAAGAGGGAGATTTATTTGTATTTAATGATACCAAAGTATTTCCGGCAAGACTCAACGGCAACAAGGAGAAGACAGGCGCGGATATAGAGGTGTTCTTGCTTAGAGAACTTAATAAAGATCAGAGACTTTGGGATGTGTTGGTAGACCCTGCAAGAAAGATAAGGATTGGGAACAAGCTCTACTTTGGAGATGATGATTCACTTGTGGCAGAGGTTATAGATAATACAACATCGAGAGGAAGAACGCTAAGATTCCTTTTTGACGGCCCTTATGATGAGTTTAGAAAAGCACTGTTTTCTGTAGGCGAGATTCCTATCCCAAAATGGATTAGGGAGAAGCCGGAAGAGATTGATTACGAGCGGTTCCATACGATATATGCATCCAATGAGGGGGCTGTTGCAACCCCTGCCGCAGGCTTGCACTTTAGTAGGGAGCTTTTTAAGAGGATGGAGATAAGGGGGATAGATACAGCCTTCCTAACACTACACATGGGGCTTGGCCATTTTAGAAGAGTGGATGTAGAGGATCTTTCCAAACATAAAATGGACTCAGAGCAGATGTTTATATCAGAAGAGACGGCAGCCAAAGTCAACAGAGCCAAAGCAGCCGGCAATACGGTTTTTGCTGTAGGCATTACTGTTGCAAGAGCACTTGAAACGCCGGTTACCACAAGGAACGAGGTTAAGCCGTTCAGTGGTTGGACAAACAAATTCATCTTTCCGCCATATCAGTTTGCCGTTCCAAATGCAATGGTCACAAACTTCCATCTGCCGGCCTCTACAATGCTTATGACGGTTGCCTCTTTTGGGGGGTTTGACAATGTGATGAATGCATATGAGATTGCACGTAACGAGGGGTACAAGTTTGGTACATACGGAGACGCAATGCTTATCATCTGACAAGATTTTTATCCGTCAGACTCTTCCTGTTGGTCTGAACAATAAAATATTGGTTTAAAGGCGCGAGGTTTAATATCTTGCGCCTTTATTTCCATAGTGATGAGAGGTGTAGACAGGGATGACGATATGGCCATGGAACTTGCATTGGCCTCTATATTTGCATACAAGCCTAAGGTTGCGTTGGCAATAAGGGAGGAGTTCCCCTCTCTTTCAGATTTTTTTAACCTATCGGGAAGAGAATTATTATCTGTAAAGGGGATAACCCAAGAGCAGGCAGACAGAATAAAATCTGCCGGATATATAGAGACCTTTTATGATGAAATTGAGTGGTGCAGAAGATATGGGATAGAGATTGTAAGATATGACAACCTCCCTATAAGGCTTAAGGAGATTCATGACCCGCCGTTTTTGCTCTTTTGCAAGGGAAATGCTGAGCTTCTGTACACAGAGCACAGTATTTCTATGGTGGGGACACGATTGGCTACCGATTATGGCAGAACAGCGTGCAATTCAATAATGAGTGCAATGAATGGTACTGGATTAAATGTTGTCATCTACAGCGGACTTGCGTATGGAATAGATGCCGCAGCCCATACAATGGCAATGTCCAACTCGCTAAAAACGGTGGCTGTACTGCCAAACGGATTGGATAGGATTTATCCCGAAAGACACAGAGAGCTTGCTGTGGAGATTGTCAGAAAAGGGGGGCTTCTTGTTACAGAGTTTTTAAGAGGGACAAAGCCGTTGAAAGTTAATTTTATAAAGCGTAACAGGCTGATTGCCGCACTTACCCCTGCCACAATAGTTGTGGAGAGCAGAGTAAAAGGGGGCGCAATGTTAACGGCAGAGTTTGCTGTAGGATATGGACGGGAGCTGTTTGCCGTTCCGGGAAGAATGAATGATGTAAATTCATACGGGTGCAACTATCTTATATCTAAGAATGCCGCAATTATTCTGAACACACCGCAAAAGATTCCCGCTGAACTTGGCTGGGATGTAAAGGATATGAGTCAGATATTTGAGGTTGAGGGGCAAGCCTCTCTCTTTGCAGGGGATTCCAAACTGAAATTGAAAATATTATCTCTGCTAAATAGGCGTTCGGCCACTTTAATTGACTATATTTGCACAGCGGCAGGGGCTTCTGTAGATGATGTATCTGCGGCTCTTGTGGAGTTGCAGATAGAGGGAGCTGTAGATTTAAAGGATGACGGGTACATACTGGCCTGACAAAAAATTGAAAATGAACGAATACATAGATACACACATGCATCTCTACGATGAAGCTTTTGACGGCGACAGAGATGATGTGGTAGATAAAATGAAAAAATCTGGGATAACCCACTGCATTATGCCGGCAATAGATATATCTGCTTCCAAGGCGCAGATGAGGTGCAGTGAGTTGTACGGAAGCTATACCTCTTTGGCAATGGGACTGCATCCTACCTCTGTTTGCGATACATGGAAAGAGGAGTTGGATTTTGTTGTCAGTCAGATGAAAAACAGTAGTATGGAGCATGTCTGCGCTGTAGGAGAGATAGGATTGGATGAGTACTGGAGCAAAGAGTTCTCCAAGCAGCAGAAGATTGTCTTTATGGAGCAGATAAAACTTGCAGAGGAGGCAGATTTGCCAATGATTATACATCTGCGCAATGCTACCGAGTCTCTGTTTGAGGTGCTTGACAAGATGAAGGGGTGCAGGATGCGTGGGGTGTTCCATGCCTACTCCGGCAGTTATGAGATGTATGAAAGGATTAACAGATATGGCAATTTTATAATTGGGATAGGGGGTGTGGTTACATTCAAGAACGCACAGGTTGCAAAAACCTTGGAGAGTGTTCCGTTAGACAGGATTGTATTTGAAACAGATTCGCCCTACCTCTCCCCAGTGCCGTTTAGAGGCAAAAGAAATGACAGCAGCAATATCCCCTACATATCTCATAAGGTGGCTGAGATAAAGATGCAGGATGAGGATATGATTGCCAAAAAGGTAATGGAGACTACTAAAAACTGGTTTAATATTTAACAGAATTATTTATGACGAATGCAAGAAAACTCCTCCTCCTTTATACTGGAGGAACAATTGGCATGAAACAGGATCCCGATTCGCTTGCACTGAAGCCGTTTAATTTTGATCAGATAGAGAATGAGGTGCCCGAACTTAAAAAGTTCGGTTATCACATAGATACCATATCATTTGATCCCCTCATAGACTCGTCAGATGTTGAGCCGGCATTCTGGGTGCAGTTGGCAAATGTCATAGAGGAGAACTACTATTCATACGATGGCTTTGTTATCCTTCATGGCACAGATACAATGTCATATACAGCCTCTGCACTCAGCTTTATGTTAGAGGATCTATCCAAACCGGTAATTCTAACAGGTAGCCAGCTTCCTATAGGGGTTTTAAGGACAGACGGAAAGGAGAATCTCATCTCATCTGTTGAGATTGCGGCAGCTGTTGCAGAAAACGGCACCCCTTATACTCCGGAAGTTTGTATATACTTTGAAAACCAGCTTTTTAGAGGTAACAGAACAACAAAATACAACGCGGAGAACTTTAGGGCGTTCCGTTCTGCCAACTTTCCTCCGCTTGCGGAGGCAGGCATACATATAAAATACAATAAGTCTCTTATAAGGTATCCGGCAATTGATGCAGAACTTAAAGTTCATACACGGTTAGACACCAACGTTGCGGCAATAAGGATATTCCCCGGAATCATGCATCAGGTAATGGATTCGGTTATAGAGACACCGGGGCTTAGGGCACTTGTATTAGAGACTTTCGGGTCTGGGAATGCCCCAACAAAGAGATGGTTTCTCAATACTGTAGACAAGGCATTAAAAAAGGGTATAATAGTACTTAATGTAACACAGTGTCTTGCAGGAAGTGTAGATATGGAGGCATACGCAACAGGATTGGAACTTAAACGTATGGGGGTAATAAGCGGCCACGACAGTACATATGAAGCGGCCCTTGCAAAACTTTTTTATCTATTAGGTAAGTATGCGAATAATGAGACAGTTAAGAGTTTATTAAACAAAAATTTACGTGGGGAGGTAACTTTATAACTGCATTTTGTTGTTCATTATTGTTTTTTTTTGCGT
>CAVHKR010000107.1:0-5415 GCA_963636615.1 Acutalibacteraceae bacterium
ATGGAGAGTAGTATATGTTTTTAGATAACGAGATATTTAAAATTGTGGCAGAGCAGGCTCGCGCTCTTAATGTAAGGGCTTTTGTAATAGGCGGATACGTTAGAGACTGTCTGCTTGGCAGACCAAGCAAAGATATAGATATTGTTGTGGAGGGGAGCGGTATTGAACTTGCCGAGGCTGTTGGGGAGAAGCTGCATTCACGTGTCAGCGTGTTCAAGAACTTTGGAACAGCAATGATAAATATCCATGGTGTAAATGGGGTTAAAGAGGGACTTGAATTGGAGTTTGTAGGGGCCAGAAAGGAATCGTACAGGGCAAATTCAAGAAAACCGATAGTTGAAAACGGAACTCTCAAAGAGGATCAGGAGAGGAGAGATTTTACAATAAACGCACTTGCGCTCAGCCTTCAGACAGAGGATTTTGGGGCTTTGATAGACCCGTTTGGTGGGGTTGAAGATCTGCATAATAAGATTATCCGTACCCCATTAGATCCTGATACAACATATTCAGACGACCCGCTACGGATGATTAGGGCTGTAAGGTTTGCATCCCAGTTGGGATTTGAGATTGTGCCACAATCATTGGAAAGCATAAAGCGAAACAGGAAAAGGCTTGAAATTCTGTCTGTTGAGAGAATTAGCGAGGAGATGCACAAGATTCTCCTCTCGCCAAAGCCATCCGTTGGGTTGCGGCTGTTGTATGACACCGGGCTGTTGGAGGAGTTCTTTCCGCAATTATGTAAACTATCGGGAGTGGAAAATGTAGATGGAAAAGGGCATAAAGACAACTTTGCGCACACGTTGCAGGTGGTAGACAATGTGGCTCTCAAATCGGATAACCTGTGGCTTAGATGGGCTGCACTGCTGCACGATATAGCCAAACCTGCCACAAAAAAATATGAAGAGGGAATTGGCTGGACTTTTCACGGACATGAGTTTGTCGGCAGCAAGATGATTCCCGGGATATTCAGACAGCTAAAACTTCCGCTCAACGAGAAGATGAAGTATGTACAGAAATTGGTTCTGCTTCATCTTAGGCCAATTGCCCTTGTTCAGGATGAGGTTACAGATTCGGCCGTAAGGAGGCTGCTTTTTGATGCCGGAGACGATATAGATGACCTTATGATTCTCTGCAATGCAGATATAACCTCAAAGAATGACAAAACAGTAGCTAAACATAGACGCAATTTTGAGCTTGTAAAGCAGAAGATGATAGAAGTTGAGGAGAAGGATGCCATACGCAACTTTAAGAACCCTGTTACTGGCGAACTTATTATGGAACGATACAACATACAGCCATGCAGGGAGATTGGGATTATAAAGGAGTATGTGAAGAATGCTATCTTAGATGGCATTATTCCAAATGACTATAATGCGGCGGTGGAGCTGATGCAGAAAAAGGCAGAAGAACTTGGGCTTGGTGCCGTGTAGCACAGTACGGGAGAGTATGATACCGTATAGTATGGTTTGGTGAAACATGATGATACAACACATAGAGCGGTGGGACATGGTAATACACAGTCAGGCGCAGCAAGAGGTGGCAACAGGTTGTGGCAGTTGGATATTGCAGGAGGATGTAGTAGGAGGATATAATTTGATTATATAAACATATTGTTTAATTTTTGATTTAAATGAAACGAATCATGAAAAGATTTCTTTTAATTGCATCATTTATGTTGCTTTCATTGGGCGCATTTGCCAATGGAGGAAACGATTACCGCAATGCTATTGGCGTTAGAGGCGGATACGGTGCAGAATTCAGCTACCAGAGGTATCTCAACTTAGACAACAGGATAGAAGCCACCTTAGGCTTTCACCGTTACGGATTTGAGGCCACTGCCACACATCAGTGGATGTTTGATATTCCTGCAAATGTAAAGGGCACTTTCAAATGGTATGCAGGCGCAGGTGCCGGAATCGGAGCATGGAGCAGCGACAAGCATGACAAAGGATTCAGTTTTGCAGTAAAAGGTCAGGTAGGAATCGAGTACACATTCAGCTTTCCGTTTATGATCTCGTTAGATTACAGACCGGGGCTCAACTTCTTCCCTGAGAGCGGATTTGACTTCTCCGGCATTGGACTTGGTTTCAGATACTGCTTCTAAACAGACGAAGTTGTCTAAAAAGGTAATTTTTGCGTTATGCGCGTTTCATAAGCATCAAAATTCCACTTTTATACAACTTCTTATAGAAAGAAATACCTAAGGACAAAGAGAGGATGACTATTTTTAGTTATCCTCTCTAATAAAAAATTAAGCCAAAAGCGGAGGCAAAATTCATTTTAATCATGCCAAGACGTAGTGATTGTAAATGAATATTTAAAATATTACAGGCACACATTGTCAGTATAGAAAAAAATACTAACTTTGAGCAATGTTTCTGTGGCTCTAACATAAATGCAAAGAGCGGCGGAGGCACTTCAAAAAACTACATCTTACTTAATAACTACTTGATTTATAAAGACATCCGTCTGAATCGAGGAGCCAAAAGAATTACCATATAACAAAAATATACTACTAATGGACCCACGGCAACATGCTTTACAAGAAGACTCCGTATGGTTTGCTCTGAGCGCACCGTACAGATCAGAAATGAAAGCAAAAACGTTGCTCGAGAAGAACAATATCCAATGTTTCATACCAATGCAGTACAAACTCATAAAAAGCCGCAGCGGTAGAAAACAGAAAAAGCTCCTTCCCATAATAAGCAATTTAGTATTTGCCAAAACATACAAGCAGAGACTTCAGGAGGTAAAAAACGGAGTACCATATCTCCAATACAGAACAGTCACAAAGGCAAACAAGAACATCCCCATTATAGTACCGGAAGAACAGATGAACAACTTCATGGCCGTATGCAACACATACAACGAAGAACTCATCTATCTGCTGCCCAATGAAGTGAACCTAAAAAGAGGCACCAAAGTAAAGATTATAGGCGGCTGCTTTGACGGTGTGGAGGGGGTATTCATAAAGGTAAAAGGCTCCAGAAAAAAACGGGTTGTAGTCCTTATCCAAGGAGTAGCAGCCGTAGCAACCACAGAAATATCAGAAGACCTCATAGAGGTTATCAAATAGATTAATGGAAGACTTGGAGCGATATATAATCTCACCAACATACTATTGATAGATTTCCCCAATATGCAATCAAAAGTTGCACAATAAGGAACCTTTTCCGTAAGCCAGATGAGCAGAGCCAAACTTGTTTGAGCTTTGCCATGGCAAGGAAAAGTTGCATGTTAATGAACCTTTTCCGTAAGCCAGATGAGCAGAGTCAAACTTGTTTGAACTATGCCATGGCAAGGAAAAGCTGCGCGAAAGCGAAACTTTAATTACCTCCTACAACTTTACAATAAGAAAGATTATCAACAGACCTAACATGCATCATCATGGCATTCTGGAAACATGAGAAAAACGCATCTCAAACCCTGTCAGACCTAATCCGTGGCTTACAGCACTCTGTAAACACAGCCATGGAGATGATTGAGACAAGAAACATAGAACTACTCGGACGGTACTTTGCTCAGGACGGCACCCCGTTAAAGCGACGCATCTACATCAACGAGGATACGGGAATAGATGTTCCTCTAATCTCCATTGTCAACCCCTCCACCGTTAATATCAAGGAGGTAGAGATGGATTTTGATGTGCAGGTTCTCGATGCGGACTTACGTCAAAAGCAACCGCAGGAAGGGTTCAAATCCGGCACTCAGAATGTCTCATTGGATACAAGGGTCAAACGCTCCAATCTTGAGATCAGCTTTGATGGAAAGAAAGAGAGCAACAGGATGCATGTCAAGATCAAATTCGAGTCGGCGCCTGTACCGGAAGGGCTTTCAAGGATTATAAGCGAGTACGACAAGATGATAGACCCCATTGACCTGAGATAGGCTATTAACACCTTAAAATACAACGATTATGGCAGATAATAATACCAATGCTCCCAAATCGGGCGATAAAGTTACAGACAAATTCGTAGGACTTCCCATAGCCGAGCTGGTAGCAGCACCTTTGGTAGCCGTATGTGATTCACAGAAGAAACTGGCACAGTCGGCCTTTGAGTTTATGAACGAGATAGGCTTCAAGGAGGATGGGAAGCCGAGATTGTTGGAGTTTAACCTTCAACGTCCGATAGAAGGCTCCGACACGCCACAGGAGATAAAGGTCTCCGCACCGTTTTTAGGCTTGGTGCCGCTACCCAATCTACTGATAGAGGATGTTCAGGTTGATTTTCAGATGGAGGTAACGGCAACGGAAAAATCTACCGATACCAGCAGTAAGGAGGCAAGCACCAATGCCAACGCCAACTTCAGGTTCGGATGCTTTGGCAGCGGTTCTGTAAACGTAAGCGGCAAGGTCTCTTCATCGAGGGAGAATACCCGCTCCACCAACCAGACAGCCAAGTATCAGGTTCATGTTTCAGCCAGACAACAGCAGCAGACCGAGGGACTCAGCAAGCTGATGGATATCATGGCTTCATGTGTGGAGCCTATCAAGAGCGAATAATACCAACAATACACCTACATGCGCATAGCAACATGGAATACCCAAGGACACTGTTTATCTAACGGCAAATTGGCTCATCTGGTAAACTCTCACTCTCCGGATGTGATATGTGTACAGGAGTGTGGTGACCTGTTAAATTCAAGCTGCTCCAGGCTTTCTGGACCATTCAGATCTCTGTACATAAGTTCATATAACTTTGGAACCCCATCCCGATGCATAAAGTACAATATCATCTATTACCCATGGAGAGATGCATGCAGATGTTCCATGGCAACATTTGTCAAGCAGGGTTATACAATTTCAGATTTCAGTTTGAAACCTTATAACACCACCTCTGACAGAACCGCAACATGGTATGATATTCGTGACATGTTGCAGACAGTTGTTACATATAATAATCGTGTAATATCCATCAACAATGTACATTTGCCATCGGGCTGTCCTAAGTATGCAAAGAATATAGCACTCTATCTTAGATTTCAATGCAGGTGTCATAACAGCAATTATATTATGATTGGAGATATGAACGTACCCGTGGAGATGTGGCAAAATAGTTTTTTTATGTACCCACATATTCCCTACTGTACAAGAAGAACTCACCAGGGCGGAAAAATATTGGATTATATGTTTACAGATATGACTGTTCGGCGTAGCTGGATTACAAATGCACTCTATAGTTCCGACCATCTGTGTGTTTGTTACGATGTTGAATGCTGATTCTACACATCTACAACTTGGCTGCCTCATGCAAAAGGTGGCAGCGCACTGAAAATAATTCATTTACATGTCGCTTTCCCCTGCCATGGCAAAGCTCAAACGAGTTTGGCTCTGCTCATCTGGCTTACGGAAAAGGTCCACTTCAAGTAAAAGAATCAATTAAAAACAGGATAATTAAGGCAGTGGCATTCTCT
>CAVHKR010000108.1:0-5312 GCA_963636615.1 Acutalibacteraceae bacterium
ATTTTAATACAATTATTTACATTATTTTTATTCCCGACAATGTGTCAAACTCCCGAGGCGGCAATATTGGCCATATTTGCTATGGTATCACTTTCTCCGCTGACAACAGACTCTACCTGAGGTAGGAGATTGGCATACAACTCCTCCTTACTATTACCCTTAACTATTAAATTTTCAGACATATTCTCTATAAACTCTATGGTCAAATCCTATATTCTATCTCACGGCAATGAAACTTAATTCTAATGATATGTTTACTACCGATGCACAAAGATGGTAATTATCTTCAACAAGATAAATATATCTCTGCTATACGAGAAATGAAAATTTATTGTAGGTTGCAACATTAATATATGATATATTTGCAGCCCGTTGTGATTGGAGCTTTATTTATGTGGAAAAAATTTGATTACATTGCATTTGATGCAGATGATACGTTGTGGGAGAATGAATTGTATTACAGACAGTTTGAAGATTATTTATGCGAACTTCTAAAAGCACATCTTGCATCTGAGAAGGTTTCTGCCCGTCTGTTTGAAAATGAAATGAAAAATATGCCTGTCTATGGCTACGGATTGAAAAGCGTAATGCTTAGCATGATTGAAACAGCATCGCAAATTGCAGGGCAGCAGGAGGGATTAAGTTTGGCAGGCAAGATAATAGAAAGGGGACAGTCTATTATGAACCAGCCTGTAACGCTTTTACCAATGGCAAAGGAGGTTATAGAGACCTTAAAAAACAGATACAAACTTGTTCTTGCAACAAAGGGAGATCTTTTGGATCAGAGCAACAAGATTGAACGATCCGGATTAAAAGATTACTTCTGCCATATAGAGATAATGAATGAGAAAAATGAGCAGAACTACAGGATGCTGTTGAGTAGGCTGAATTGCGCTCCCGACAGATTTATAATGATTGGTAATTCTCTTAAGTCAGATATTATTCCGGTCTTGAAAATTGGGGGTTATGCTGCGCATATTCCACACGAGTATATGTGGCAGCATGAGATTACAGACGAAAAAATTAATTCAGAGAGATTTATGGAGCTTGGAGACCTGACAGACATTGTAAAAATAGAAAGGAGTAAGTGAGTATGGAAAAAATCTCTGTAAAAGGGCACCTGTCAATGTTTAGTGCCAATGTTATCTGGGGATTGATGTCTCCTATATCCAAGTTCATAATGGCAGGTGGGGCTTTAACACCGTTTGTTGTTACAGATTTGAGAATTGGAGGTGCCATGGTATTGTTCTGGATATTTTCTCTGTTTCAAAAGCCTGAACCGGTGAATCATAAAGATATGATAACCCTGTTTTTTGCATCATTGTGCGCTATAGTATTCAATCAAGGTCTTTTTATTTTTGGAATAAGTTTAAGTTCTCCCGGTGATGCCTCTATCATTTCAACCAGTATGCCGTTATGGGCAATGATATTGGCGGCATTTATACTAAAAGAACCGATAACCGGGAAAAAGGTGTTGGGGATAGCTGCAGGAGCATCCGGTGCTCTTATGCTGATTCTTGGCAGCAATCAGATTTCAATAACCTCCGAGGCCGGCAAATATGCGGTCTGGGGAGATTTGCTGGTAATATTGGCAGAACTGTTTTATGCTCTATATATTGTTGTATATAAAGACTTTGTAAACAAATACTCTATAGTTACCATAATGAAATGGATGTTTACATACTCGTTTATATGCACAATACCGTTCTCTGCCGGAGATATTATGGAGACAGACTGGGAAAGTCTTGGCGCAATTGAGATTGGTGGAATGGCATTCATTATTGTTGGTGCAACGTTTATAAGCTATATGCTTATTATTGTAGGACAAAAGAATCTCAGACCAACAGTAGCCGGAATGTATAACTATATACAACCGATAGTTGCCTGTATTGTTGCCGTATGTTGGGGGATGGATTCATTTAACCTTGTAAAAGGCTTTGCAGTATTGCTTATATTTGGCGGAGTATATTTGGTTACCGCCAGCAAGAGTAGAAAAGCGTTAGAGAACCAGGAAGTTTCTCAAAATATTGGTTCGGATTGAGATTCACATTATTACAGAGATATTCAGGGTGTCATAAGGACTAAATACCAACATAAGAGTAATTTCTATCTTAGCTTCAACGCTACCACATTCTCAACATGATGCGTATGCGGAAACATATCAACAGGCCTTACGCGAGTGATCTCATATTTTGCCTGCAACAAAGCAAGGTCGCGGGCCTGAGTTGCAGGATTGCAGCTTACATAAACCATACGAGGTGCCTCTGCCTGCAGAAGTACCTCTGCCACAGATGGATGAATACCGGCACGAGGAGGGTCTAAAATAACAACATCTGGTTTGCCATTCTCTTTGATAAAATCTCCGGTAAGCATATCCTTCATATCCCCGGCAAAAAAGAAAGCATTGGTACGTCCGTTATTGGCGGCATTTACCTTTGCATCCTCAATTGCTTCGGGAATATACTCAATTCCAACAACTTTATCAGCCTTGTTGCTTAAAAACAGACCGATTGTGCCGGTTCCAGTATACAGGTCATAAACAGTTTCATTTCCTTTGAGATCTGCAAACTCCCTTACTACAGAATAGAGTCTGTATGCCTGCAGAGAGTTAGTCTGGTAGAAGGATTTTGGCCCTATCTTAAACTTAAGATCCTCCATCTGCTCATAAATGGCATCTGCACCGCTGAATAGGATAGGGGTCTGGTCAGAAATAGAGTCGTTACGCTTGGTATTTACAATATAATAGAGAGAATTGATCTGAGGGAAAGCACTCTTTAACTCCTCCATCAACTTTGTTATATGTTCGCTTTCACAAGCAAAGACAACTATTACCATAACCTCACCGGTAGAGGCTGTCCTTATTACAAGATTCCGAAGCAGGCCTGTCTGTTCTCGTAAATTAAAGAATGTTAGACCATTATCAATTGCATACTGTTTTATCCACAATCTTATCTCATTAGACGGAGATGCCTGTAGATAACACCTCTCTATATCGAGCACCTTATCAAAGAACCCCGATATATGAAAGCCCAAGCCCAGCCTGTCTATTTCTGATAACCCTTCTGCATCCTCTCCGCTTAGAATCCAGCGTTTGTTAGAGAATGTAAACTCCAATTTGTTTCTGTACTCAACACTCTTTTCGGATTCTAAAATGGGTTCTATAGTGGGCAGGACAAGTTTGCCAATCCGTTCAAGCTGATCTTCTACCTGTTGCTGTTTGTATTTAAGTTGCAAATCATAGGGGAGGGGCTGCCATTTACACCCACCACAAACCGAATAATGTTTGCAAAACGGCTCTAACCTTAGAGGAGACGGGGTAACAATTCTCTGCATTATCCCCTCAATATATGCAGATTTCTTCTTTGTAACCCTCACATCAACAATATCTCCCGGAATACACCATGGCACAAACAATACTTTCCCATCTACATGTGCAAGGGCATTTCCCTCTGCCGCAATACTCTCTATCTCTATATTCTGTAAAATTACAGGCTCTTTTTTCTTTCTCATCACCTATAGCTATTGTTAAAACTATTCCGCTTCTGCAATATAATCTGCCGAATCCTCCTCCTCATCTTCGTATGAATCATAATAAAGATCTGCCATTTTCCCTGCATACGCAGCAACTATATCGCGAACAAAAGAGGGTGACAGTACCTCAACTTTGTCTGCATGAGAAAGAACCTCCTGAATAAAGTCGTACGTTGGCTTAATCAGATATTCAAAAACAGAATATTCATCGGTAGTCTGAATCTCCTTTTGCGAATGGTGCAGTGGTAGCGCCCTAAAATATTTGGCCTCCATTGCATCTACCTTGAGCTGGATAATGTTTGCACGTAATCCATCCTCCACAGTGATTCCAAAACAGGTGTCAAAGAACTCTTTAGGATTGAATCTTGGAGGATATTTGAATTTCAGTTTTGTATAATTAACCTGGTGGATTCTGTCTAAACCGTAGATATGAACCTGATTCTTTGCAACATCACGGCCAATAAGATACCATCTCTGCTTGAATATTTTAACGCAGTACGGCTCTATGATATAAGATTTAGGCTCATCCGCTTTAAAGCTCTGATAATAAACATCTAACACAATGTTATCTTTCATTGCCTCTATTATTGGAGACAAGAATTCCCTTCCCGATGGAACTTCCTCAAAAATAATTCTGTCTTTAAGACCGGTGCTCTCGTTTATGAGATTTCTTACAGTAAGGCTACTCAACATCCACTGCTTTACACCGTTATTCTCCAGATCATCAGCATTTTTAATATAGTAGTAATAACCTCCTGATTTTGTACACTCAATATCTATATCAAACAGTGTTTCAACAGCATTTCTATGGTTGTGGAAAGTCCTCAAAGAGAGCTCTTCACCACAATTCAGAGCACTCTTGTTCCACTTCTCTGTAATCTCGTCAAATGTAATTTTGCCTGCTCTATATATAGTGTCTGCCAACCAGATATACCTGTTGAATAAATCTTTTGCCATACTCCATGTAATGTTTAAAAATCCTAAGTAAGAGGGTTCATTGTTAATCCGTTGTGCAAATATAGCTAAATGATGTACAAAGCACAATGTGTGTATGAAAATTTTTAAAAATATTTAAAATCAGCTGTAGATATGAAGCATTATTGCATACTGTACAAATACTTTTGCATTAAAATATGAGGGAGTAATACATAAATAAAATTGAGTTGAGAGCAGAAGCAAAATTTATTTTGATTACGCATAGACTATGTGATTGTAAAAGAAATTTAAAACATACTACAATGAAACAGAAAATTTACAGCGTACTGAATTCAAAAGGAGACAGATTATTTGCAGGTATAATTTTAACAAGTGGCATGCTACTTATAATTCTTACCTTTATAAAAAGCCATAGCAATATTATCTTCAAATAAGAGGAGATATAACTTAAAAACCATAAAAAAATATGACACGGTATCTGCCTGAGATACTGGAGTAGTATCTATTATCTGTAGTTAGTGTATCTATTATTCATTGAAGATGGGTATTTGTTAAACAAAAAAAAGATAAAGAGAACTTTAACAGGCGTATCAATATTTACACAATTAGTATTATGTTAAATAGTGTTAAAACAGACTAAAATATTGATAATACAACTGCTATTTCTCCAACTTCTTGTAACTTTGCAAAAAGGTATGCAGATAATCTGCCCTTTTGCATAACTAGATAATCTAATAATGAATAATAGTACCAACAATTTGATAGACAACAATGTACAGCGCATTCCTCTTCCAGAGAGAATGCGTCCGCACAGATTGAAAGATTATGTTGGACAGAAACATCTT
>CAVHKR010000109.1:0-5240 GCA_963636615.1 Acutalibacteraceae bacterium
AGTCGCATGTTTTTCATCAGTTACTTTAATTAGTTAATAATAAGTTAATAAATGGATTTCTCTTTATAGCAGCCTCCTCTTGCACCAGAAAATACAATCCTTTATGATGCACATAAAACACCGTTTTTCTCTTATCCGGTAAATCTTGACATGCTGTGCACAGATAAAAGAGGTATTATTTCACTGTTGAAAAAAGTTTGATAAAAAATATAATGTACAAGAATATTATTTACATTTGTGAGATTTTAGTTGGCAATAAAAATAATCTGAGCCTGATTTGACTTATATTTTTAAGAGCTTCTAAAACAAAATAACTACTAACGTTAAGAAAAAATCTTGGAGAACAATTCTTTTATGGAAAACAAAATTATCGACGCACAAGATATTGTGATTCGTTTTACCGGAGACTCCGGAGACGGAATGCAATTGACTGGAACTCTGTTCGCAGATGCATCTGCACTATATGGGAACGAAATATCCACTTTCCCAGACTATCCAGCTGAGATTCGTGCTCCTCATGGTACTGTAGCCGGTGTTTCCGGATTTCAGGTACATGTTGGAAATGGAGAAGTCAGAACTCCCGGTGACTACGCAGATGTGCTTGTTGCCATGAATCCGGCCGCACTTAAGGCGAATGCCAAGTGGTGTAAAAAAGGTGGCACTATTATTTTAGATGAAGATTCTTTTGACGAGAAAGGCTTGGAGAAAGCAGGGTTTAAGACGATGGACCCTATTGCAGAGATGAATCTCAGTGATTATCACATTGTATGGTCGCCAATCACTTCACTCACCAAAGAGAGCCTTAAAGACAGCGGACTCGATCTTAAAGCTATTGTTCGGAGTAAGAATATGTTCACTCTCGGTATGTGCTATTTTATGTTTAGCAGACCTCTGCATTTTACCGAGGCATACCTTGAGAAGAAGTTTGCAAAGAAGCCCAACCTCATAGAGCCAAACAAAAAAGTTCTTAGAGACGGCTACAATTATGCACATAATATTCACGCCATACCTAATACATATCGTATTGCACCGGCAAAGGTTGCTCCGGGCAAGTACAGAAGCATAAACGGTAATCAGGCTACTGCATGGGGTCTGTTGGCCGCATCGGAGAAATCGGGAAGGCCTCTTTACTGCGGTTCATATCCAATTACCCCTGCAACTGTTATTCTTGAGGAGCTTGCAATTCATAAAGAGCTTGGAGCAAAGACTGTACAGTGTGAGGATGAGATAGCCGGAATATGTACAGCAATAGGAGCAGCGTATGCAGGTAACTTTGCCGTTACAACAACATCAGGCCCCGGCCTTGCCCTAAAATCAGAGGCAATGGGTCTTGCTATGATAACAGAGCTGCCTCTTGTTATTGTTGATGTTCAGAGAAGCGGCCCCTCTACAGGTATCCCTACAAAAACAGAGCAGACAGACCTTAATCAGGCATTGTATGGTAGAAACGGAGAGTGTCCGATTATGGTAATGGCTGCAAGAACACCATCTGACTGCTTTAGGGCAGCTTTCTATGCAGGCAAGTATGCAATGGAGCACATGATGCCAGTTATACTGCTTTCAGAAGGCTTTATAGGTAACGGATCCGAACCATGGAAGATTCCTTCAATGAGCGATTTTCCGGAGATTCACCCACCTATCATAGATAAATGTGAGGGCAAGTTCAAACCATTTGAGAGAGACCCTGAGACATTGGTACGTAAATGGGCTTTGCCGGGCACACCGGGATTGGAGCACAGAGTAGGCGGACTTGAAAAGGATGAGAAAGGAGCTGTTTCATCAGACCCTATAGTTCACGACAAAATGGTGCATGCCAGAGCAGAGAAGATTGCAAGAGTTGCCAACTCTATTCCACCGCTCCAAGTTATTGGAAAGCAGGAGGGAGAGGTTCTTATTGTTGGTTGGGGAGGTACATACGGACACCTTTATACAGCAACAAAAGAGCTGCTCGATGCGGGAGCAAGCGTAGGATTTGCACATTTCGACTACATTAATCCTCTTCCAAAGAATACTGCTGAGGTATTCTCAAAATTCAAGAAGATTATAGTATGCGAGCTTAACTCCGGACATTTTGTAAATTATCTTAGAGCAAAAGCTCCTCAGTTTAAATATGAGCAGATTAATAAAGTACAAGGCCAGCCTTTCATTGTTAAGGAGATAGTTGAGGCCGTTAAAGCATTATAATAAATAAAAATCACTGCAATGAAATATACATCACAAGATTTTAAAAGCGATCAGGAAGTAAAATGGTGTCCCGGATGCGGTGACCATGCTGTACACGCATCTGTCTTAAGAGCAATGCCTGAGGTTTGTGAGGCTTTAGGATATACTAAGGAGAGGTTTGTCTTTGTTTCCGGTATCGGATGTTCTTCCAGATTCCCTTACTATATGGATACATACGGATTCCACGGCATCCATGGCAGGGCAACAGCATTATCTACAGGAATGAAGGTTGCAAACCCTACACTGTCTATATGGCAGATGACAGGAGACGGCGATGCTTTGGCTATTGGAGGAAACCATTTTATCCATGCCATAAGAAGGAATATAGATATTAACATAGTACTGTTCAATAACAGAATATACGGTCTTACAAAGGGGCAGTATTCACCTACCTCAAAACTGGGATTGGTAACAAAGACATCCCCTTACGGAACTGTTGAGTATCCGTTCAATCCAGGCTCATTGGTATTGGGAGCAAGAGGCACATTCTTTGCCCGCAGTTTGGATTCAGAACTTAAACTTAATCAGGAGATAATGGTTGCCGCTGCCAAGCACGACGGCACATCTGTCATGGAGATGCTTGTAAACTGCGTTATCTTTAACGATGGTACACATCTTGAATTCTCCGAGAAGTCTGTAAGAGCAGACAGGACAATTGTTCTACGACATGGCGAGCCTATGATCTTTGGTGCCAACAGAGACAAGGGTATTATCCTCGAAAACATGAAGCTCAAGGTTGTAAAGATTGGAGAGAACGGCATAACAGAGAAAGATATACTTGTTCACGATGCCCACACAGACAACATAGGTCTGCACAGCATGCTTGTAGAGATGAAATATCCGGATTATCCTGTTGCCCTGGGTGTTATAAGGGATGTTAAGGATATGACATACGATGACAGAGTAAGAGATCAGGTTGCAGAGGTTAAAGAGAAATCAAAGATTAAATGTGTTGATGATCTTCTCAATTCCGGTGCTACATGGACTGTTGAATAATGTGTCAAAAGACTAATTAAGAAGTAGATTAATAGAGATAAACTCTAATTTTATAAACACTAAATAACATCAATTAATAGTATGAAAACATCTGAGATAATGGCTAACCTTAAGAGGAAATATGGCCATGAGCCTGAGTATCTTCAGGCAGTTCAGGAGGTATTGGAGTCTATAGAAGAGACTTATAACAAGCATCCTGAGTTTGAAAAAGCTAAAATTGTAGAAAGAATTGTTGAACCAGACAGAATCTTTACTTTCCGTGTTACATGGATAGATGACAAAGGTGAGATTCAGACTAACTTGGGTTACAGAGTTCAGTTCAACGCAGCTATAGGCCCATACAAGGGAGGTCTTCGTTTCCACAAAGCTGTTACCCCATCTATGCTTAAATTCTTGGGCTTTGAGCAGACTTTCAAAAACGCTCTTACCACTCTTCCTATGGGTGGTGGTAAAGGTGGTTCAGATTTCGATCCTGTTGGAAAATCTAACGCCGAGATTATGCGTTTCTGCCAGGCTTTCATGTTAGAGTTGTGGCACAACATTGGTCCTGATCAGGATGTTCCTGCAGGTGATGTTGGAGTTGGCGGAAGAGAGATTGGCTTCTTGTTTGGTATGTACACCAAACTTGCTCGCGAGTACAACACAGGTGTTCTTACAGGTAAAGGGATCAATTGGGGTGGTTCTAAGATTCGTCCAGAGGCTACCGGTTACGGTGCTCTTTACTTCACACAGCACCTTCTGCACAAAGCAGGCAAGGATGTTAAAGATAAAACCATTGCTATTTCAGGCTTCGGTAACGTTGCATGGGGAGCTGCTCAGAAAGCAACTCAGTTAGGAGCTAAGGTTATTGCTATTTCAGGTCCCGATGGTGTTTGCCATATTCCTGCAGGTCTTACTAACGAGATGATAGATTATATGTTGGAGCTAAGAGCTTCTAACAAGAATATCGTTTCACCTATGGCAGAGAAATTCAAAGGTGTAACATTTACCCCTGGTAAAAAGGCTTGGAGCGTAAAATGTGATATAGCTTTGCCTTGCGCGTTCCAGAACGAGCTTAACGGTGACGATGCTAAAGAGCTTCTTGCTAACGGTACATGGTGCTGCTGCGAGGTTTCTAACATGGGTTGTACTCCTGAGGCTATCAAAGCATTCCAGGATGCAAGAATCCTATTTGCTCCGGGTAAGGCTGTAAACGCAGGTGGCGTTGCAACTTCTGGTCTTGAGATGACTCAGAATGCTATGCATATCAGCTGGTCTGCAGAAGAGGTTGACAAGAAACTTCATGAGATTATGCAGAATATCCATGAGGCTTGTGTTAAATTTGGTACTGAACCAGATGGCTATATTAACTATGTTAAAGGTGCCAACATTGCAGGCTTTATGAAAGTGGCTAATGCTATGCTTGAGCAGGGTATTATCTAAAAACAAGATTAAATACTTATTATTTATAATGAATGGGCGGCTATATGATTGGCCGCCTATTTTATTTTTCTCTGTTCATCGTTAACCGATTCAATGGCATTACAGATTAAATATGTGTTAGTTTGTAATAAAAACATGTAATATTCATCATTTTTTGCATTTTTTACATAAAAAATATTTGATTTGTAATTTTTTTATTACATTTGTATGTCTCTCTTGTTGCCGTGGCTCCAATTTTTATTCTGTTTTATTACAGTTTTAGGCAGGAGAGAGTAGATTTAAAAGCAGGTTTAAACCGTTTTTAGCCAATATTCTTAACAGAAAGTTAACTTTATTTGGTAAAATATGAGTAACCGGTCTGTTTAGTAGATATTATGTAGCGGCTGAATTTGTTATAAATTGATAATCTAACGGAACTATTGTTAAAATATTTTTTGCTTTAAAAGGTAATGATTGTGCCTAATTATTACTTGTGAGTGCCTGTAGACGGGTATTTACAATTTTTTAAATTGATTATTATTTTGTTTTTTTGTAAGCAAGAAAGAAAATAGATAAATATTATTAAAGTAGTTTTTTCTCTTATGTGCATCATAAAGGAT
>CAVHKR010000110.1:0-5206 GCA_963636615.1 Acutalibacteraceae bacterium
ACTATAATATGATTAATATTACTTTTCCCGATTCATCTGTACGTCAGTATGAAAAGGGGATAAAAGGAATTGAGATTGCAAAGAGCATCAGCCCGCGTCTTGCTGCTGATGTTTTGGCAGTTATGGTAGACGGCAAGGTTGTAGATCTTGAACGTCCCATTGAGAATGATGCAACTGTAAGACTACTCAAATGGGAGGATGACGAGGCCAAGAAGGTATTTTGGCATTCATCATCACACCTTATGGCACAAGCTCTGGAGGAGTTATATCCCGGTATAAAATTCGGTATAGGACCTGCCATTGAGACCGGTTTCTACTATGATGTGGATCTTGGAGAAAGAACTCTTGCAGAGGCTGATCTTAAAGTGATAGAGAATAAGATGATAGAGTTTGCCAGAAGCAAGGAGCATTTTGTAAGGCAGGATATTTCCAAGGCTGAGGCAATGAAGAGATACACAGAGAAGGGGGACGAGTATAAATGTGAACTTATAAAAGACCTTGAGGATGGAACAATAACATTCTATACCAATGGAGCATTCACAGATTTGTGCCGTGGTCCGCATTTGATGGATACATCTGTTATAAAGGCTGTTAAGCTCACCTCTATAGCAGGTGCGTATTGGAGAGGCAATGAGAAGAACAAGATGCTGACCAGAATATATGGTGTAACATTCCCTAAAAAATCTATGTTGGATGAGTATCTGAAACTTATGGAGGAGGCAAAGAAGAGGGATCATAGAAAGCTTGGCAAGGAGTTGGAACTTTTCGCATTCTCATCGAGGGTTGGAGCCGGTCTTCCTCTATGGTTGCCAAGAGGTGCCGAACTTAGGGGACGACTCGAGAATTTCCTCAAGAAAGTACAGAAATCTTACGGTTACCTGCCGGTTATAACACCTCATATAGGCCAAAAGGAGCTGTATGTGACATCGGGACACTATGCCAAATATGGAGCAGATTCATTCCAACCTATACATACACCTCAGGAGGGGGAGGAGTTCCTGCTAAAACCGATGAACTGCCCTCATCACTGTGAGATTTACAGAACAAAACCACGCTCATATAGAGATCTGCCTTTGAGGTTTGCCGAGTTCGGTACGGTTTACCGTTATGAGCAGAGCGGAGAGCTTCATGGTCTGACAAGGGTCAGAGGATTTACTCAGGATGATGCACACCTGTTTGTCCGTCCCGATCAGTTGAAGGAGGAGTTCTGCAAGGTAATAGATATTGTACTTTACATATTCAAGACACTTAAATTTGACAGCTATACGGCTCAGGTCTCTCTAAGGGATCCCAATAACAGGGAGAAATATATTGGGACAGACGAGAATTGGGAGAAAGCGGAGAGCGCAATTATAGAGGCCGCCAAGGAGAAAGGTCTTAAAACGGTAGTTGAATATGGAGAGGCAGCATTCTATGGCCCTAAACTCGATTTTATGGTTAAGGATGCAATTGGCAGAAGTTGGCAGCTTGGTACCATTCAGGTAGATTACAATTTGCCTGAGAGGTTTGACCTTGAATACACCGGAGCAGATGACAAGAAGTATCGTCCTATCATGATTCACAGGGCACCGTTCGGATCTATGGAGAGATTTGTGGCGGTACTGCTTGAACATACTGGCGGCAAGTTCCCTCTTTGGTTGGCTCCGGATCAGGTTGCAATCCTTCCTGTAAGTGAAAAATATAACGAATATGCAAAAAAAGTTGGAGATTTGCTTAATAATCACGATATTCGCGCGCTAATTGACGACAGAAACGAGACTATAGGCAAGAAGATTAGAGAGAACGAGCTTAAGAGACTGCCTTATCAGCTTATTGTTGGTGAGAAAGAGCTTGAGAGCGGGTCTGTTTCTGTTAGAAAGCAGGGAGGTGAAGACTTGGGCTCAATGAAGATACAGGATTTCATAACCTATCTGACAGCTGAAATAAAGAAACAATTGGAATAGATAACTGTTTTATAGTTATTGAATTATTAATTTAACGTTAGGAGGATAAGTTTATCGCAACACCTTTTAAACCTCGTCCGGGAGGCTTCGGTAGCAACAGACCAACGGGAAGCGCCGGTCAGAACAGTAACGACAGGTCTCAACAGACCAAAGCTGCCAAAAAAGATGATGGCCCAAGAGTAAATGAGGAGATAAGAGTACCTCAAGTACGAGTTGTGGGAGACAATGTGCCGGAACCAAAGGTTTATCCAATACAGGAGGCCTTAAAGATGGCTGCAGATATGGAGCTCGATTTGGTGGAGATTTCACCGAATGCTACACCGCCGGTATGCAGGATAATTGATTATCAGAAGTATGTGTACCAGCAGAAAAAGAGGGCAAAAGAGATGAAGGCGAACGCCAGCAAGGTTGTCATCAAGGAGATTCGCTTTGGTCCCAATACAGATGAGCATGATTTCCAATTCAAGCTTAAACATGCGATTGGATTCCTTCAGGAAGGGGCAAAGGTAAAGGCGTATGTCTTCTTTAAAGGACGTTCAATTCTTTTTGCAGAGCAGGGGGAGAAGTTGCTTCTCAGATTTGCCGTAGAGTTGGAGGATTACGGAAAGGCGGAGCAGATGCCAAAATTGGAGGGCAAACGCATGATAATGATGCTTGCTCCTAACAAGAAAAAGTAAAAACCTTTTTGCAAGGTGGATGCTGCCTTGCAAAGATTATTAATAACTAAAAATTTTAAAGTAATGCCAAAGTTAAAAACGAACTCCGGTGCCAAAAAGCGTTTTACGCTTACCGGATCGGGAAAAGTTAAAAGAAAGCACGCTTACAAAAGTCACATTCTTACAAAGAAGACTACTAAGCAGAAAAGAAATCTTACTCACATAGCTACAGTTGCTAGGGTAGACGAGAAGAGGGTAAAAGCTTTGATTTTAGCTTAATTTTTATTAATTCATTTAATTAACCGAGTGTTCAGCCGACAAAGTTTCTTAATGGAGAAGAACGCTGACATTCATAAAACATTACAGTATGCCAAGATCCGTAAATGCGGTTGCTTCAAGAGCACGCCGTAAGAAGATTTTAAAAGAAACCAGAGGTAACTTCCTTGCCAGAGCTAATGTATGGACAGTTGCCAAAAATACCTATGAAAAGGGTTTGACTTATGCCTACAGAGACCGTAAGACCAAAAAGAGAGTTTTCCGTTCTTTGTGGATTCAGAGAATCAATGCTGCAGCGCGTATGCATGGCATGAACTATTCCCAGTTTATTGGCAAGTTGTCTAAGAACAATGTAGGTCTTAACCGTAAAGTGCTTGCAGACCTTGCCATGAACAATCCTCAGGCATTTGAAGCTATTATAAATTCAGTAAAGTAGGAAAAGTTTAAGAATGAACTTGGGGTTTCTTAGAAATAGATGGTTTAAATTTGCTCTTTGGGGAGGGTTGTATCTTGTCTGGGTTATCTGGCTCGGAAATTATTGGTGGCTATTGCTTATGCCGGTAATTTTTGATATTTATATAACCAAAAAGGTAAGGTGGGCTTTCTGGCGCAAAAGGACGGGTAAAGATGGCAAGGCACCAAAACAGAACGCTATTGTAGAATGGGTTGATGCCATTATCTTTGCCCTCATTGCCGCTGTTTTTATAAGAACCTTCTTTTTTGAAGCTTACGTTATACCTTCATCCTCTATGGAGAGGACATTGATGGTTGGAGACTATCTTTTTGTAAGTAAGGTTAAATACGGGCCTCGAGTTCCTATGACACCAATATCTTTTCCACTTGTACACAATGTGATGCCGTTAGTCGGAGGTGAGTCATACTCTACAATAATAGAGAATGATTACAGAAGACTTAAAGGCTTTAGAGGTGTAAACAGAGATGATATTGTAGTATTCGGTTTTCCTCATGGAGATACAGTACTTACAGGAGCACCGTCTGATGACTACTACATGAGAGTCCGTCTCAACGGCAGGGAGAGCACCAACAAGATGTTTGGCCCTGTTGTAGTGAGACCTGTAGACAGAAAAGACAACTACGTAAAAAGATGCGTAGCTGTTGCCGGTGACAGCCTGAGCATAATAAACGGAGATGTTTATGTAAATGGAGATAAACAGCAGGACTTTGAAACAATACAGAGTTCATATACCGTTTATACAAACGGCACAGCCATTAACCAGAAGTTTTTTAGCGACAACGGAATGAATTTGGGGGAGATATACTTTGATGCTACGCTCCCCGGCTACCATGAGCTTGCTCTTACAAAAAAGGAACTTGCCTTGGTTGAAAAAATTGGAAATGTAGTTGAGGTAAGACCCAATATAGATCTCTATCCTCCCGATTTTCCCGATTCTCCGTTGGTTCTTTTCCCATTCTCTCCGGAATTTAAATGGACAAGAGACAACTACGGTCCAATCTGGATTCCTCAGGCAGGGAAGAGTGTTAGGCTGACAACTTCCAACCTTCCGCTCTATAGCAGGATAATAACTGTATATGAGGGTAATACTCTCAGTGTAAAGGGGGAGGATATTTTTATCAATGGCCAGAAGCAGGATGCCTATACATTCAAGCAGGATTACTTCTTTATGATGGGCGATAACAGGCATAATTCGGCAGACTCCAGATATTGGGGCTTTGTACCTGAGGATCACATTGTTGGAACACCATCAATGGTTTGGTTCTCTACAGATAAATACAAAAGTTTTCCAAAGAACATAAGATGGAGCAGGCTGTTTAGGTTTGTCTGACGGCTGTTTGTGATTTAAGAAAAAAAGTGGGATATTTGCACTCCCATAACTAATTGAATAATAATAAAAAATAGATAAAAATGGCAAGAGTTTGTCAAGTTACAGGTAAAAAGAGAATGATTGGAAACAATGTTTCCCACTCAAAGCGCCGCACAAAGCGTGAATTTGCTCCAAACCTCAAGACAAAGAGATTTTGGTCTGAGGAGGAGAAGAGGTTCATTACACTAAAGGTTTCAGCAGCCGGTATCAGAACCATAAACAAGAATGGTTTAGATGCAACAATCAAGGTTGCTAAAGCTAAAGGTTTAATCAACATAGTATAAATTATTAACTTGGTAGGTAATCCTTTTTTTACGGATTACTTAGTGTAAAGAATTAAAGAAATGGCAAAGAAAGGAAACAGAGTTCAGGTCATCTTAGAGTGTACTGAACAAAAAGAGAGTGGAGTACCAGGCATGTCTCGGTATATTACCACCAAGAATAAAAAGAATACAACACAGAGATTAGAGCGCAAAAAATATAACCC
>CAVHKR010000111.1:0-5169 GCA_963636615.1 Acutalibacteraceae bacterium
TCCTCCTCTGTTCCGTACTCTCTTCCATATTTGAAATTGTATGTAAGATTGCCGTCTGTATCTACCTTTGTTGAATCCAATCCTATTTTAGGCACGGATATGAATGCCCTAACAGCACTGTCATCTGTACTTATAGCCATCTGATTATCTCTCCTCAACTCTTGTACACACTCTTTTGCCGTATAAACAGCCGGATCAATAAATATTATACTATCGGGAAGGATTGATCTGTACAGATACTCTCCGTCCTCTTTGTACTCTCTCATTTCAGATACAACCTGCTTAAAAGTATTTATAAGGAAAGGATAGTGGGTACACCCCATTATTATTCTTGACAACGGAGCTGTATAACCGCTCTTGAGATAGTTGTCTATTAGAGAAACAAGGTGAAAACGTGCGTAGTTCTCTGAACTGTTCAGTTGCAGGTTTACCAATTTTCCATTCTCTGTTGCAGCAAGATAGCCATTATTCTCCTTGCTGAAATTGTAAAGCGGTAGCATAGACTCATGAATATCACCCTCTGCATTACCCAACACCGGGCCTTTGTAATTGTCTCTCACACCGGTAGCAGATTCATCCACATAATCTTTCTCCATATCTACAGATTCTGCAATACCAATGGCACCACGTGCCGATATTGAGACTCCAATCCCTTGTTCCCCTGCTGTTCTTGCTATAAGTTCCTGATATGCATTTGACGCTATTGTACCTGCTGTAGCAATTACGCCAACCCCAAAATTCTTTCCGCCAAGTGTGTCGCCGGCAGCAATACTCTCCTCTATGCCTCCGAACAATGCCCTTACTCCGGCATTGATAACCCCAATGACCTTTACACCTGTACCACTGCATGAGAGAAGCGTCTCTACATCTGCCAAACCGTATGCAGTAGCTGTATTACAAGCTATTATAAGAATCTTTACACGCTCCTTCTCTCCGAGCGGGGTTGAATCTACATTGTTATTATAGTATCTGTTGCCCAAGAGGAAGAGTGCATCTTTAACAACAAGTTCCTTAAAGAAATCCTCTTTTCCTGCAGCCTTATAATTGCCGTACGGCATATTTGCCCTGTCCGCAAGGTACTGGAAATTCTCACCGGCAAGATCCGGTATTCCATCCGGGCCATCCTCTCCTGTTACATTGTTCACCATATCGTTTTTAAGCAGCACCTCCAAAACGGTAAGTCCGCCTGTTCCGGAATCAAACACCCCTATGGGAAGTTTTGCTCTCTCTTTTGGGAAAGAGGCAAAATCTGCATAAAATTTTGAATTCTTTTCATTAAGAGCTTTCTCCATTATAGGAGAGAGTCTGACTTGTGATTTTTTCCCTTGTCCGCCACAACCAAACAGAAGCAGCAGGGCTACCATTGATGGTAAAATGCTAAAATTTGAATATTTCATAGGAAAAGCCGGTTATTGTTTCTCATATACAAAATGTCCATGTTCAGATGTAAGGTCTACCCTGCCTACACCATCTGCAGAGTTCTCCACATGCCCAAGTATTACGGCATCTACATCATATTTCCTGCTTATCTCAATCACTTTTACAGCCGTCTCGCTATCTGTGTAGATCTCCATTCTATGCCCCATATTAAAGACCTTATACATCTCTTTCCAGTCTGTGCCCGATTCCCTCTGTATAAGCCTGAACAACGGAGGCGTTGGAAATAGATTGTCTTTTACTACTGTAAGCCCCTCTATAAAATGCAATACTTTTGTCTGAGCACCCCCGGAACAGTGTACCATTCCATCTATTTTATCTTTGTATCCCGATAAAATCTCCTTTATTATTGGGGCGTATGTCCTTGTGGGAGAAAGTACTAACTTGCCGTATGGGAGTCCTGTCTCAGGCTCTGTGGCCGTTAACGAACAGCTGCCGGAATAGACCAGCGCTGTTGGCAGTGAGTTATCATATGTCTCCGGATATTTCTCCGCCACCTCTCTTGAGAAGATATCGTGTCTTGCAGATGTCAATCCGTTGCTGCCGGTTCCTCCGTTGTACTCTTGCTCATATATGGCTTTACCAAAGGAGGCCAATGCAACAATAACGTTCCCGGCCTTAATATTTGCATTGTCTATAACATCACTTTTTTTCATTCTTGCACATACAGTGCTGTCTACTATTACAGTACGCACCAAATCTCCCACATCTGCAGTCTCCCCTCCGGTAAGAATCATATTTACACCATAGCCTGACATGGTCTTGCAGAAGGTTTCGGATGCGTTTATCAGTCTAGATATAACCTCTCTGGGAATCAGCTGTCTGTTCCTGCCAATTGTAGATGACAGCAATATGTTATCTGTTGCACCCACACATAAAAGGTCGTCTGTGTTCATTACTATAGCATCCTGTGCTATGCCGTCCCACACAGACAGATCCCCTGTCTCCCTCCAATAGGCATACGCCAACGATGATTTTGTTCCGGCTCCGTCTGCATGCATTACAATACAGTAATCATCGTCATTGCCAAGATAATCCGGAACTATCTTGCAAAAAGCTTTTGGGAACAACCCCTTGTCTATATTTGATATTGCATTGTGTACATCCTCCTTTGACGATGACACTCCCCGCATTGCATACCTGCTGCTCTTCTGATTATCTGTGGACATGTATATGGTATTTACAAAGTGATGCTCTAACATCTTTCAAATACGCAAAATTACTGTAAATTTTCTTTCGGGAGAAAAAAAAGAGCACAACCGTCATTGTATACCCCTATAAACACCGGTTGTGCCCCAAAACTATATGAACTACTAACGTTCCAATATTATTATCTCAAAAACAGCATCTCCCTGTACTTTGGCAATGGCCACAACTCATCATCTACAACCATCTCCAGCTTGTCTGCTATAACTCTGATCTCCTCCATAAAAGGATATACTGTGTTGTAATATTCGGCAGCCTTCTTAGGAATATCCGTTATGACATTGGCAACTTTCCTTGCCTCTATCATGTCGTGAACCAATGTCTGCAACTTGTTTATGTACACGGATATCTTCTTTAAGAGTTTCAACTGGGTTGTACACATCTGCTGATAATCATCGGGAAACAGCTCTTTAATACCATGTACATTATTTATGAGCGAGTTCTGAAAGCGAATTGCTGTTGGTATAATGTGGTTTGCGGTTAAGTCTCCAAGTACTCTGGCCTCTATCTGAAGTTTTTTTACAAAAATCTCGTTAAGTACCTCATACCGAGCCTCAGCCTCCCTTGCCGTTAACACATTCTGGGACTCAAACATCTTTATGGTATCTCTGTTTATATACTCCTTAAATGCCTCTACAGGGTTCTTAATCCCTTTAAGGCCTCTTGCTTCTGCCTCCTTTTGCCACTCTTCACTGTAACCGTTCCCTTCGAATCTTATGCTTTTACTCTCCCTAAGGAACTGACGAATAACCTTCATCATGGCCTTGTCTTGGCTCATGCCCTCCTCCATATTCTTGTCTACCATCTGCTTGAACCGCTCTAACTGTTCAGCGACCACCGTATTGAGAATAAAGATAGATGAGGCTACATTACATGATGATCCAACCGCCCTAAACTCAAACCTGTTACCGGTAAAGGCAAATGGAGAGGTACGGTTACGGTCTGTGTTATCGGGAAGAATCTCCGGTATCTGATTCACAATATGCATCTTAGAGCGCACCTTAACCTCTTTGTCCGAGATACTGGTAAGGTTTCGGTCTGACAAGTTCTCTATAGATTCTACCAATCGTGTAAGTGTCTCCCCAATAAAGATACTCATAATGGCAGGCGGCGCCTCTGAACCTCCAAGCCTATAGCTATTGTTAAGTGAGGCTACACTGCTCATAAGCAAATAGTTATGCTCATACACACCTCTCATTACTGATGAGAAGAAGCTGAGGAACTGCAGATTGGTCCTTGGCGTTTTTCCGGGAGAAAGAAGATTGATGCCGGTATTGGTTACCATGCTCCAGTTGCAATGCTTGCCGGAACCATTGACACCTGCAAATGGCTTCTCATGGAAAATAACCTCCAATTTGTGTTTTTTTGCTATCTTCTTCATTATAATCATCATCATCAGATTCTGGTCAGATGAGATGTTGGCCTCGCCATACACAGGGGCAAATTCATACTGGTTTGGAGCAACTTCGTTATGACGGGTCTTTAACATAACACCTAATTTGTACGCCTCTGTCTCAAAATCTTTCATGAATGAGACTACCCTATCTGGAATAGCTCCAAAATAGTGGTCCTCGAGCTGTTGATCCTTGGCTGCCGTATGCCCCAAAAGAGTTCTATTGCAAATCATGAGATCAGGCCTTGCTCTAAAGAACGCTTCATCTACCAAGAAATACTCCTGCTCTATACCAAGCATCGTATTTACCTTTGTAACGTTCTTGTCAAACATCTTGCATATTGCAACAGCCGCCTTATTGACCGCATCTATAGACTTAAGATGCGGTGTCTTCTGATCTAAAGCCTCACCTGTATATGCCACAAAAACCGTTGGAATGCAGAGTGTCTCATCTATTATAAAAGCCGGAGAGCTTGGATCCCATGCAGTATACCCCCGTGCCTCAAATGTATTTCTAAGTCCTCCGTTGGGAAAACTGGAGGCGTCCGGTTCCTGCTGTATAAGCGCACTGCCTTTAAAATTCTCAAAAGCCCCACCCCCTTTCATATAATCTATAAAAGCCTCATGTTTCTCTGCAGTAGCATCTGTAAGCGGATGAAACCAATGTGTATAGTGAGTTGCCCCCATCTTTACCGCCCATCCTCTCATTCCGGCGGCAATCTGGTCTGCCATAGTCCTGTCTATCTTAATACCGTGATTTATTGCATCTTCAACAGCCTGATACGCCTCTGTTGAGAGATAACATTTCATTTTTGGCAAATCAAATACGTTAATGCCAAAATATTCGGAAACAGGTCTGCTCTCCTTGCAAAATCTGCCGGCAGTTCTGTTATCTAGTTCTTCCAATGCTTTTAACCTTGTGTTGCTCATACTATATTGATTAATCGGCTATAATGAGAAAAAGTGTAAAAAACGTATTTTTATCAAAAATTACATATAATTCTCTCTCTTTCGAGTGCAAAAATATATATTTTTTAGAAAAATTACCATAAAAATCAGCATTCACTCTCATATTTAACAGTTTTTTAATAAAAAAAACATTCATAATAACCAAAGTATATAATGTGTATATT
>CAVHKR010000112.1:0-1155 GCA_963636615.1 Acutalibacteraceae bacterium
GCCATATCCTATGCCGTTGTTTGCTCACAATAGCAACTCTGTATTTGTTGGCAGGGTAAGGATTGACCCCACTCTGGCCAACTCTGTAAATTTGTGGTGCGTTAGCGACAATCTTAGAAAGGGGGCGGCAACCAATGCTGTTCAGATTGCAGAGCTTTTAATCTCAAAAAATATTGTTGCAGACAGATAAAAATCAAGAGGTGCTTACCCTATAACTCTAAGCACCTCTAATTACGAATCTTTTCACCTGATTAACTTAAGATGTAACCAACGATCTGTAAAGTGTTAAACCAATTATATATTAACTACTTTTCTATTCGTTGACAAATGTAGCAATTAGGCAAAAAAGAGGTGTATAAAATTAGAAATTATGTGTATAATATTTGTAATTAACTATAACTAAAAAAGTTACAAAAGCAATTATTCCTGTTTTTATACATTTGCATTAAGCGGATCGGTTGAAAAACAGTCTTTATGTTTGCCTGTGAGGTTCATTGTTCTGTATATGGCCTTTATTTTTTCTAAGTCTTCCTGTGCATTGTCAGATATTTCAAACCGTTCTCCGGCACTTACTCGCTTGGTGCCCCAGTCAAAGTACCCCAAATATACGGCGGCGCCTGTGGCCTTTGCAATAGTATGAAACCCTGTTTTCCACTTTACAGTCCTTTTTCTTGTACCTTCCGGAGCAATGGCAAGATGCATACGCTGTGCTCTGTTCATCTCATCTATCATCTGCTTTGCAACACCGGCTCCATGTTTCCTGTCTACGGGAACAGCCCCCAACGACCTTAGTATATATCCCATAGGCCAGAAAAAGAACTCTTTCTTAATCATAACATTGGCTATTCCGCCTACTGCGGAATAAAAGATGTATGATACCAGAAAATCTTTTGCAGATGTATGTGGGACCCCCAGAATAACGGCTTTATCCTCCGGCACTACCCCACCTACAACAGTCCAGCCCATCATTTTAAGCAATATCTTACAAATTTTTTGTTTTAATCTCATCTCCGTTAAACCTCCATATCAATATGAGCAGCCTCTGCCAACTCCTCGAGTATCAGATCGCTTCTCAAATTGGATTTTATAAAATTCTGTCTTTCAATACTGTTCTTTCCCATATAGAACTCTAACAGTTCTGGAACGGTATCATCT
>CAVHKR010000112.1:1165-5108 GCA_963636615.1 Acutalibacteraceae bacterium
CATCTTTACTCAATTTTACTCTATCTAATCTTATATCCTCTCCTATGAAGAATTTGAACTCATCTGGAGAAATCTCTCCAAGTCCTTTGAATCTTGTTATCTCCGGATTCTTGCCTACGCTTTTTATAGCTTTCTCTTTCTCTTCTGCTGTATAGCAATAATGCACCTCTTTTTTGTTCCTTACCCTAAAGAGCGGTGTTTGAAGTATATATAGATGCCCCTGCCTTATGAGATCTGGGAAGAACTGTAGGAAAAATGTTAAGAGTAGCAGCCTTATATGCATACCGTCTACATCTGCATCTGTTGCTATAACAACCTTATTATATCTTAAGTTCTCCAAGTCTTCCTCTATATTAAGCGCAGCCTGCAGCATATAGAACTCATCGTTGTCATATACTATCTTCTTGCTCATACCATAACTGTTGAGAGGTTTTCCCCTGAGACTGAACACGGCCTGTGTGTTTACATCCCTACTCTTTGATATAGAACCGCTGGCAGAGTCTCCCTCAGTTATAAAAAGCATTGTGTCTATGTTTTTTGAGTCTTTATCTCCAAAGTGCAACCTGCAATCCTTCAGTTTCTTTATGTTCAGATTGTTCTTCTTTGCCTTTTCTCTGGCAAGTTTCTGTATTCCGCTTATAGCTTTCCTCTCCTTTTCCGAATCCAAAATCTTCTTTAACATTATCTCGGCCACTTTGGGATTCTTATGAAGATAGTTGTCTAAATTTTCTGATATGAAGTCTCCTATAAAATTCCTTACGCCAATCCCTTCCGGAGCTATATCTTTTGAATTAAGAAAGGTCTTTGTCTGGTTTGAAAACGATGGCTCTATTATCTTTATACTTATGGCTCCTACTATAGATTGTCTTACATCCTTAGGATCAAAGTCCTTCTTAAAAAAATCTTTGATTGCCTTTGCCACAGCCTCCCTAAAGGCAGCAAGGTGTGTTCCGCCATGTATTGTATTCTGACCGTTTACAAATGAGCTTATATTTTCTCCATTCTCTGTTCCGTGAGTCATTACTATCTCTATATCCTGTCCCGACAGATGAATCGGGGGATAAAGTGGTGTTTCGGAGAGATTCTCATTGATAAGATCGAGCAAACCGTTTTTTGATTTGAACTCTCTTCCGTTAAAATTAAAGGTAAGACCGGTGTTGAGATAAGAGTAGTTCTTAAGCATAGTCTCTATATACTCCATATTGTATGAATAGTTCTCGTACAATGTGGGGTCTGCCTTGTACCTTACAAAGGTTCCGTCTTTCTCGGTTGTGAGTCCATGCCCGCTATCTAACAGTTCTCCCTCAGAAAAGGATGCCCAGGTTGTCTCCCCATTTCTGAATGACTGTACATAAAACTCTATGGATGTTGCATTAACCGCCTTGCTGCCAACACCGTTGAGCCCTACAGATTTGGAGAATGCGGCACTGCCATACTTTGCTCCAGTATTCATAACGCTAACGGCATCTATTACCTTACCCAATGGTATTCCCCTCCCATAATCCCTTACAGTTATGACATCATCTTCCAATGTTATATTCACAACCTTACCGTATCCCATTATAAACTCATCTATCGCATTGTCTACTATCTCTTTAAACAGGATATATATTCCGTCATCCGGAGATGAACCGTCTCCTAATTTTCCTATGTACATGCCGGAACGTTTACGGATGTGCATGTTCCAGCTTAGGGTTTCAAAGGAATCTTCTGTATAATCCAAGGGGGTAGCCACTGCGTATTTTTCTTTGTCGGTCATTAGATCTTCTTTTATTGAGATTGCAAAATTAATTATTTTTTTAGAAGCTGTTTTGGTTTGGCAGGCGTTAAAAAGTGTCAGATACCCTTAATTTCCCTATATTCTCCAAAAGTAACCTGCATAATTCTTTCAAATGTCTTGTAGAATGTATCTCTGTTTGTAAATCCGCAAGAACATGCCACCTCTATTACCTTTGCTTTAGGATTCTCCTCAATATATTCGCAAGCGCATCTGATACGATAGGAATTAATATAGTCCGAAACTGTTATCCCGTTGGCATACAATCTAATGGCTGTCTGTACATAATTTTCGTTTGTACCAAGCATAACAGCCAACTGTTTACGGTTAAGGCTGTCATTCTTAAAAACCTCCTCCTCTTCAAACAGTCTCTCAATCTGCCTGAAAAGAACTATATATTTCCCCTCTGCATCCTTCTGTTTTATTGTACTGCAATTGTCATGGGCTGCAGAACCTATAGATTTTGTCTTCCTCTCTGCCTCCTTTATAATAATTCTGTTTTTATCCTTATTCTTCTTTTTATAGTATAGAAATATAGATAGGATAAATGCAATAAAAAAGTAGACAGATACAATCATGGTAATTGTAAAGATCCGTTTCTTGTACTTAGCATCTGCCAATGCCTTGTCATGTTCACTCTTTATCTTGTCAAAAATATATGAATTATCTATCCCCTTGTCCTTGTAATAGGCCTCATAGCGTTTCTTGGCAGACAACAAGGAATCCTTTACGCCAAGCCGTAAATTAACCGGAATATTCTTTTTGCAGTTATAAAGAGAATCCAATAGTTCTAACGATGTTATGTAGTACTTGTTGAACGGGAGTACCTTTCCTTTATATAATTTATTGTCTGACACTTCATTGTAAGATTTACAACTCTCCCTTAATATTTTCTCTGCCTCACTGTGTCTCCCTTGTCCAACAAGGTATCTTGCATAATTGTAGCTGTATATGACCGCTACAAGAAAGCCTTTGTTGTTAGACCTTCCTGTATTGGAAATATTATTTACTATATTGTATATCTCCTCTGTCTTGTTGTAATCGCCCTTTTTATCGTAAAGTATTGCAAGATCCAAATATGGTTTTGTATTAAGTCCGTTCTCCTTTATAGATTTGGAGAGGTAGAATTCTGCCTTGTCTAACGAATCCATTCTAAGATATATGTCTCCGAATGTGGCATCACATACATTCTCCGCAATACCATACTGCAATGCCTTTTCGTTATAGTAAAGCGCACTGTCTAACTGGTTCAGTTTTTTGAATAACACGGTTTTCCTATAGGCTATATTCATGGCCGTGCTGTCTGATGAGACAGGTATGAGATTAAGATACTTAAGCGCGTTTATATAATCTCCTATAGAGCTGTATCTTGCACAGATGTATGATGTAATCCTTACAATTGCAGCTGTATCTGCAATTTCTACTGCTTTTGAGCGTAAATCAAGAGCAGTCCTGAATACTTTTGAATGGTTGCCTAACTGCGTTCTGCCGTTAATTGTAAGAAAAGTGTTTATAGTCTCCTCCAACTCTGCCCTCTCTCTATCTGTCTTGCGCTGTTTATAGGAACAGTTGCTTACAAGCAGGAGAGCTGCTAAAAAGAGGATTGCCAAAAGCAGATAACGGCCGTTATTATAGATAGAGGTCCAGCTTCCCAACATAGTTTCCTTTCTCATTGGCTGTTACAATAACAACATTTTTGCCGTTTTTGTTAGGTACAAGTTTTTTCTCTGTAATGTACGTGTGGGAATGTCCTCCAATTATAATATCTATATCTTTGCTCTGCGCTGCAACCATATCATCGGAGGGGGCATGCTGAGATCCGTTGTCAAATCCAAGATGTGACAGCAATATTACCAAATCGCATTTATCCCTGCTTTTTAACTTACGGGCGAGTTTGTTAACAATATCATAAGGTTCCATATACTTTATCCCCTCTACATTCTTGGGACTTACCAAGGACATTATATCTGTAAGCACTCCCATTACACCTATCTTGATCCCCCCCTTCTCTATAATTGCATACGGTTTAATGACCCCGTCCAATGCCGTGCCTGCAAAGTTATAGTTCGCACAAACTATTGGGAAAGAGGCCATCTTTACCCTTCTGGCAAGCTCTGCTGTTCCATTGTCAAACTCATGATTGCCTATTGTTGCAACATCATAACC